>JBEHWP010000360.1:0-6587 GCA_040217665.1 Vulcanimicrobiota bacterium | reverse complement strand
CCCGACTGTGTGGAAATCAGTATCTGCCCGCCTGCTTTAAAATACAGAAGCTGTTCATCTTTTTCTTTAATACTCATTTCACCGTTAAACACTGCTACTCTATAACCATGAGCTTCAAGCATTCTGCGCAGATGATCCTGTGTTATGAGGAATTCTGTAAATACTATCACCTTATCAGATGTTCTTTTAACTATTTCAAGAAGAGCAAGGCTTTTTCTGCTTTCACCTGTTCCTTCTCCCATATGGCAGAGTTTTTCCAGATTCTTATAGTCCTCTGATAAAGGATCAAATTTTTCTTTCCAGTGTTTCATCATATCCATTACTGCATGAATACTGCTTCCCAGGGCTTTCTGCATCTGTATAAGGTGAAGAGACAATCCTTTTATTTCTCTGTTTTTTCTGTAATAATTCCTTATAAACTGTGTGAATTCCATACGGAATTTTCTTTCCGTAAGGGTTTCTCTTAAATAATAAATACCTGCCCTCCTGGGAGGAAGATATACATCTACATTGCTTCTCCTGTTTCTTATCATAACTTCTTTTATCAGCTTTTTTAATTCTTCTCCGTTTACAGGTATTCTTTTATCGGAAGAATCAACAAAATTTTTACGAAAGTCCCTTATATTTCTGAGCTGTCCCGGTTTTAACAGGGTAATAAGATTAAAGAGTTCTTCCAGATCATTCTGAACAGGTGTGGCAGTGAGCATAAGGATATATCTTTTGCTTATTTTATTTACCATTTTCCACCCTTTACTTGTACGGTTTTTCAGCTTATGTGCTTCATCTATTATAAGGAGATCGTAATGTATTTTTGTTATTATCTCACAGTGGTCATCTCTTCTTGCAGTATCTATGGATGCAATGAGTTTATTATGTTCTTCCCAGTCATTTTTATTATTCTGTATATAAAACTCTTCTTGAAAATGAAGGCTCATTTCTTCTTTCCACTGTGTTGTAAGGGAAGCGGGAACCAGTATGAGTATTTTCCTGGCAAGGCCTCTGAGGAGAAGCTCCTTTATAATAAGTCCTGCTTCTATAGTCTTTCCCAGTCCCACTTCATCCGAGAGAAGCACTCTCCCTCTCATTATTCTTAACGCATCCAGGGCAGCTTTTTTTTGATGGTTATAGGGAATTACCCCTATGGAAGACAGAGAAATCAATCTGTTAAATCCCGATGTAAGTGATAGCCATTCGGCTTTCATTCTCAAATCAAACCATTCCGGGTCACAGAGAGTTGTTTCTTTAAATATGTTTTTGTCTGCAGGAGTAAAAAAGATTTCACCTGAAGTTTTGTTTGTTTTATGATATGTTTCGGAAACCTTTAGAGCTTTAAAATCAAGTTTCTTTGTAAATGCCGGTGCTTTTGTTGCAATGTGTCTCTTTGGCTCGACCCAGATAAATTTTTCATTTCCGTCAGAAGACATATGTTTCCAGAACATGTCTGTCATGTCCTGAAGCATTTCTCCTGATGATTGATACCTTTTGTTTATGTCATTCTGAACTGCCCGTAATATGATACGCTCTCCTTCCGCAGAAACAGAAGGGTTGAAAACAGTAACAGGTGAGTCCTGAAGAGTGAACAATTTTTCTTTAGAAGGTTCTCTTCCTGTAAGAAGATAATGGAGAGTGACTCCGAGAGCATATATGTCTGACCTGGGATCTTCCTGTCCTCTATACTGTTCGGGAGGTGAGTAACCGGGAGTTCCGAATTTAAGTTCATCCTTTTCTCTCTGCTGGAACAGCCCTGTTATGCCAAAATCAACCAGTGTAATTTTCCCGTATCTGTCAATCATTATATTGGCCGGTTTCAGGTCTCTGAAGATATAAGGAGAAGGTTTCCTTGTATGAAGATAATCCAGAACCTGACATATTTCTATAGCCCATTGAAATACCTTTTCTTCGGGAAAAGGACGAAAGTTATTTTCTTCAATAAGTGTTTCCAGATCTTTTCCTTCTATATATTCCATTACAAGATAATAACGTTCATGTTCTTTAAAATAATCGGTAATTCTCGGTATATGTTCATGCTTTAATTGTACCAGTATCTTTGCTTCTCTGGAAAACATGTCGAGCATTGTTTCCTGTGGAATTGACATTTGAGGTGAAGGTGACATTTCTTTTATAGCACAGTAACCAAAAATTCTGGAAAGTTCAGGTGATATATAACAGGCTTTATATACTGCCCCCCATCCGCCGCGACCAAGAAGTTTTTCTATTTTATATCTTGTCTGAAGAACTGTTCCTTCTGCTACCAGGTTTTTTTCTGAACTCATCCCATTTGAACCCTTTCCCCGGTTACCCCGAAAATTCATAACATAGCCGGGTATGTTTGTATGATTGATGATAGAAGAGGAATGAAAGGTTTTTTAGATAAAATTTTAATCTCTCAAAGTGCCGATAAAGCTATCTATGTATATACATGCTTCTTCCCATTCTGCTTTACCGTTATCTCTGACAATAATTTCTTTGAGTTTTGCCAGTATATCCCGATTAAATTCCGAATCTTCATTGTATTTTGTATAGCTGTTAAGGAATTTCCTCAGACCTTTGGTAATAAGTATGGACATATTCATAGGAATATCAGAATTCCAGTCATTTATCATATCCATATATTCCTGTATTTTCATACTCATCACCTGATCCTTTAATTATTAATATCTCTCAGTCAATTTTAATATAAAATTTGGAAAATTTCAAGTAGATTGCATTTTTTTATGACAGGTAAATTCATTTTTACTGGAAGTTGTAATTTGAATGTACAGGAATTTTCATTTTTAACTATAAAGTCAGTAAAAACAAGTAAATTATGAAAAAGTGCAAAAGTATAGTAAAGATAAAATCATTTATATATAAAAGATCCTGCTATATATAGCAGGGACAGCACTCCCATGACGATACACATTACAGCCCATCTGAAGAGTAAATATTCTTTTACAAGATCTCCGTAAAGGTCTTTTCTGACTATAAATTTAGCACCAAAAAGGAACCATATAACAGGTATTGCTATGGCAAGGGGAGGTGAATTTTTCATGATAAACTGGATTCTACTGAGGCAGAATATAAGGAGAAATATAATAATAAGATCCGCTGTAAGTGTTCTGGCTATTTTTTTCCTCATAAAATAAATAACTCCCCGAGTTGGACTCGAACCAACAACCTAGCGGTTAACAGCCGCTCGCTCTGCCAATTGAGCTATCGAGGAATCTTTAATGAAACGTATTATAACATGTAAAAAATAAAAAGGCAAGAGTATTTTTATTTTTTCCTGCCTTTTTTATCTTAAGATTTATCTGCTCCGTCAAAGTCCATAGCTCCAAAGGCATTGTTCATGTTCATATTCATAATACTGTTCATATTCAGGCCGCTTCCTACCTGATTGAACGGAGATGCCTGTCCTGTTCCTCCCGGTAACATATTATTCATACCGAATACCGGGTTGTACGGAGGCATAGGTGCAGCGCCCGGAGTCTGTGCAACATTATTCAGCCCACCCTGTTCCACTGCCTTTGCCAGTTCAAAGGGATCCATAAATCCGCCTTCATCTCCGCCGCTTGAATAGAATACACTCATGTGAAGATGGGGAACATTATTGGCAGTACCGACTTTAGCTATTTCCTGTCCTGCTTTTACAGTCATACCGGGTTTTAAATTGGGGTCTCTGTCAGACAGATGGGCATACCATGTTTCTGTTCCGTCGGCATGTCTTATTCTTATAGCGCCAGTATCATTTCCCGGCCCTTCCCATGCACTGTGTCCGCTCGGATCGTTATATACCACAACTCCTTCTTTTGCAGCATAAACAGGAGTTCCTACAGGTGCGTGAATGTCAAGACCATCATCACCTTTATATGGAGAAAGTTTTCCTGTCGGGCATGGATTTACAAATCCTGATGCGCCTGCCGTTCCCGGCACCATACGTCCGTATACCGACTGGGGACCACCTGTGTTATTGACCTTCATGGTATTCTGTGCCTGTGAAAGCATAGCCTGAAATGATGGCCCTTCCTGCTTTGGCTGTGGATTAAATTGATTCTCTATGTCTCTTATGCGATTCTGTATCTGAGATATCCTGTCCATTCTATCACACCCTTTGTTAAGATATAATTCTTCTATTTAATTATAGAAGAATTTATTCATAAAAGAAAGATATTTTTTGTTAACATTATATTAAAATTTTGTTAACATGTGAGAAATTTTTATGAAAATTCTTTACCTATTTATTTTAGAGTGGTATAATCGGTGACAGTGAGTCGTGAGTCGTGAAAACTGTCAGTCACAAGTTATAAAAAAATTATGAAAACAAAACTATCTTCCGTCATATTAATTCTTACTGCAGCCATAGCTACTGCTGCGGCACAGATTGTTCTTAAAATAGGCTCTGCCTTTAAGCTTGCAGGACTTAAGTCGGAGTTTGAACAGGCAGGATTGGGTATAATCAAACATATATTCAATAGTTCCAGTAATATGTTCCATCTTGTTGTAATAGGAGCAGGTTTTTTTCTTTTTATGTTAACCCTTCTTATTCTTGCCAGAGGATTTAAAGGCGGCGATATGTCAGTACTTTATCCGATTTTTGCTACAAGCTTTATATGGAATATTCTCTTCAGCAAAATTTTTTTAGGTGAACATATTACCCTTTTTAAAGTAATAGGAGTTTTAATTATAGTCAGCGGTATAGCTCTTACAGGGTTCGGACAGAAATTAAGTGAAGGGAGGGGAGAAGGCGATTGAAAACACCTCTGTGGATAATTATGGCAATGATTTTAGTCGCCCTTGTTAATGCAACGGGACAGCTTTTTAATAAATTTGCTTCGAAGAAGCTTTCCCTTTCTGTTGACGGATTATTGAAAAATAAATACCTTTATATTGCTGTTATAACTTTTTTTGTAGGAGCAGTATTTTATATTATGCTCCTGCCATACGGAGAAATTTCTGTTATATACTCCCTTTCTGCCATGTCCTATATGTGGGGTATGGTCTTTGCAAAATATATTCTTAAAGAAGATGTGAATATTTACAAATGGATGGGAGTAGTTTTGATAATTGTCGGAGTCTCGATTATAGGTTTCCTTGGTTAGTTCCTCGGTTTTATTGATGTAGATACTGTTATTGATGCTTTTATTCCTCTGTTAAAATCCTGTTCATAAGCCATCTTTCTTTCTTTCATAGTTTTTGCGCATACAAGTTTTATATTTATTAATACTCCTTCTCCCTGTGATATTTGAAATTTTTCCACGTCCCTTGCTACAACTCCCGGTCTTTCTCCTGCCACTTCATCTGTTGTAAGATAAGATGATATGGCCAGATTATCCGGCATTACCGGTATGACTGAAGGAGTATGACTTACTATTCTTCTGTAGAGTATTTTTTTAACAGGATTATTGGGATCTGTAAGGGTGTAATAAATTATATGGGATTGCCAGAGAGGTTCTCTTGTTGTGCTGTCAGTTTTAAATTCCTGTTCCTTTAAAGGATTTTCGAAACATATATAGTCAGGAACGGCTGAATTTACTTTGTCGAATTTACAGGTAGCCCTGTTTGTAATTTTAAGCTCTCCTGTTATACGCTGTATGGCAACCTCTGCTGCATGCTGGCTATCGGTAGTTATTTCACCCAACTGCCAGCTTTTAAGTCCGAGACTTAATACGGTAAATATTGTACCGAGCATGAGGGAAAAAATAATTATACATAACATCATTTCTATTAACGTATGGGCTCTTTCAGCAGTCATTAAATATTTCATGGTACAGGTGTGGGAGATGTATATATAAAGGTCTGCATATCAAGTTCTTTTTTCCCCTGTTTCCCTGCTCCCTGCCAGTTTATGTTGACGAATATATCAACCAGTTCTTCTTCATATATAACCTTTGTTGTTATTTTCATTTTATAATCCATGTTATTTTTTTTTATATCGAATTCAGATGAAGGATAATAGTTATTTATTATTGTATCATAAGACATTTCCCTCATTTTTTCTATCTGTTCATTTGCAATATTTACAACAGGTATCATTATATTGTTTTTTTTGATTGCCTGAATGCCTGTAGTAAAAAATAAAATCATACCTACGAGTACAACACCCAGTATAGCAATAGTCACACTCAATTCAGCCAGAGTCATGCCACATTTTTTCATAATAATCTAACAGGGAGATGTCCGAAGATACCTCCTTATATGTAATAAACCTTCCTTCTCTGTTAATGGAGTTCCTGCCAGCATTTCAGTTTTACAGGAAATTCATATCCTTCTATAAGGTCAAGATCTGTATAATTGATATATTTTCCGAAACTTATCTTTTTCTTCGGTATATCGAAATATGAACAACTGCTGTCTGAAGGATTATAGGGATTAACATCTTCTGCATTACAGTTATGGGAGTTTATTATACCTCCGAATTTCCATTCTCCATTGTTTACATAGTCCATATCTATGGATTGTGCAGGGTCATATAAAGAAGATGACGAAGGAGGCAATCCTACAGGCTGATTGCTGTTTCTGCCTTTTATTGCTCCTGAACTTTCTGTTTCTATAATATATATGTCATCATCAGAATAAATATAACCTGTACTGTCAAAATTAGTATAAGG
>JBEHWP010000359.1:0-6591 GCA_040217665.1 Vulcanimicrobiota bacterium | reverse complement strand
AAACATATTCCCTGTAATATCTTAATATTTTATAAAAAATATCCAGGTAAGAGCAAAATAATATGAGAATACAAAAAATAATAATGAGAAATTAATAATCGTATGTTTTTATACAATGGTGAATTTATAATATCTCCCCTAAATGACAGCTTCTATTTCTTTTTTCTTTAAGTTGAATGGCCATTCATCTGACTCTTTTAAATTGTAATCATCAATTAATTTATTATATTTTTCTTTACTTACAGCATCTGGCTTTTGTTTTAATAATTTATAAAGATTTATTGGATCATGCAATAGTTTCAAAAGATTATCATAAGCAAAATCCTGTAATACTCCTTTTTCATAATGTGACAGTGTGGCTAATCCAAGTCATAATATCTCCGCAAGTTCTCCCTGTGTAAGATTATATTTTTTTCTTAAATTCCTTATCTCTTCCGGCTGTAACATGTTATGTCGTTTTCGATAAATACGATATGCAACATCCAGATAATCATTATCTTTATTCATCTGTTCAAAATCTTCTCCACAATCTTTACAGTGCCAATATGTAACAGTAACAGTTATTTTATCTCCTCTTATATTTAATTCTTCAAGTTTAGTTATATATTCGATGTTTTTACTCTCACACTCTATACAAAAATCAATTGCACTCATTTTCTACCTCCTTTCTTATTTAAAGGGAAACTTCATACTTGAACAAGCTGGACTATTTCTTTTTGTTCTGAGAGGATTAGAGCAATCCGGTCGGGTAATAATTCTGGAGAGGTATCTCCCCATAGAGATGGTCTTTCAAATCGACAGGGCGAACAGTTCCATCTTCAAAGGTTAAAAATAATTTATATTCTTCCGCATATTTAACGTTTCTTATAAAATGCATATGAAATACCCCATTAGACTAAATTTATTATATCATGAAGGTATGGAGACTTCAATTATCACGACCAGTTCTGAAAGAAGTTGATAAGAGAAAAAATAATGGTATTTTTTTATATAATCCTTTATAATAGATTGAGGTGAGAAAAATAAATACAACCTTCAGGGATCTATTTGAAGACATTAAGAGACTATCCGAAAAGTAGAGAGTCATCTTTCACAGACTCTGCTTGAACAGATCTAAAAGAACTTTTCGGACAGGTTCTAAATAATATCACAGGAAGGTGTAATATTATATGAAATTTATAATTAAATTAGAAAAAGCTGAAGAAGGCGGTTTTAATGTATCAGTTCCTGCTCTTGATGGTTGTTATACTCAGGGAGATACAGAAGAAGAAGCTATAGAAAATGCTAAAGAAGCTATCATTTGCTATATGGAAGGTCTTCAAAAAATAAATCAGATTAATATTACCTCCAGTATTATGAAAGAGGTAGAAGTTTCATTATGAGCAAGACCTTTTCAGGCAAAGACATAGTCAAAGCACTTATTAAATCCGGTTTTATTATAGACCATCAAAGAGGAAGCCATATTTTTCTTCATAATCCAGATAAAAAAATCTCAATAATTGTTCCAAATCATAAGGAAATTAAGAAAGGTACATTAAATTCGATAATAAAAAAAGCATCAATAACTATTCAGGAATTAAAGACTTTAATATAGTTAATCGAAAATTCTGAAAAGTGAAGATTATTCTGATTGTTTTAAAAAATAATTCACATTCCCATAAATTTCTCATCTTTTTAAAGTTTAAATCCACTGAATTTTCTCGAAAAATATAATAAAATAATTACCATTCAGGGAGGCGTTCTGTTGAAAACTTTCTATTATACCCCTTTTTTCACCTCTGTCAGAGATTACCTTGTAGAAAAATGTATTGAAGCCATAAAAGATGGGAAAAAAGCCATATATATTCTCCCTTCCCGTGAAGCCATATTCGATGTGAGAAAGAAATTCCTCGCCGCCTCAGGAAACCTGATAAATACGTCTGTCTTCGGTTTCAGCGACCTTGCCGGCGAAGTGGCAGGGAAAAAGACCATTACTGAAGATGTTTCCCTCCTTATAATCAGAAATATTCTGAACAACAGGGAAGACGGCTTTTTTAAAGGTGTAAAAAACAGGCCCGGTTTTGTCACATCCCTTTACGGTTTCATAAAAAGGCTTAAGAGATTGAACGTGTCTCCTGATAAGCTGGAACAGGTAAAATATAATTTCACCGGGTTAATACCTGAAAAGCTCGATTTTATCCGAACTGTTTACGAAGAATATGAAAGATACAAAGAAAAAGAAGCTCTATACGATCTGAATGATATGCCTCTCGTGGCTCTGAAGAAAATAAAATATGCTCCTCTTTTGTTTCAAACAGGCATTATAGTCATTGACGGCTATATAAATATAGACCCTGTCGATAAATCCATGATGAAAACCATATCTAAATATTACCCTCACATAAATTTCTATTGCTCCATACCTTTTAAGAATGCATCTAATGAAGAATTCATAAAGAGTGAAATTATAAAAGACCTTAAAGACCTGGGATTTATATACAGTAATAAGACATTTCCCGAAAAAAAGGCAAATCCTTCGATAAAATCCATCTGTGAATATCTGTATTCCGATGAAACAGTATTAAAAGGCGATATGAGAGGAGTGAAAATCTCAAACAGCCCATGTATTGACCATGAGGTAAGGGAAATGGCAGGTCTTATAAAGAAAAAAATCCTCTCAGGCGAAATAGTTCCGGAGAAAATTGCCATTTACGTGAAAAATATAAATGAATACAGCAATGCTTTTGAGGAAATATTTGACGAATTGAATATACCTGTCCTGGCAACATGGAAGAAACTACTCATAGAAGTCCCTTTAATAAAGGATTTTCTCGGTTTGTTGAATTTTTATATAAAAGGAAGAGAACATGAAGGCATAAGGAATATCTTTTCTTCAATATACCTCCTTCCTTCCGATATACTCAAAAAACTTGATGGTAAAAGTGATAAAATCCCTTTAAAGAGGATCTTTACAGGTAAAGATTCTTCAGAGTATCCGGATAAATTCTCACATATTATAAAGGAACATTGTCCTGATACGGATTTCTCAGATTTTATAGACATTATTTCTTCACTCAACCCTTCCGGCTCCGATACAAAAGAAGCATATCTCACGAAACTTATTGAGGTAACAGACAGGCTGGATCTGAAGGGAAATATAATAAACCTTTACCTCCAGGGAATTATAGACGGAAAGAATTTCACGAGAGATATAAAAGCCCTGGATTCTCTGAAAACCATCATGTCGGAAATAATTGAAATAGAGAAAAAATACAATCTCCTGTCGGAAGGCTTCACCGTGGAAGAGATTTATGAAGAACTGATTGACAGTGCCTCTGTTGAAAGAGGAAAAACAGCAAAAGACACTGGAGGCGTGAGGATATTAAACACAGATCTTGCCAGAGGCCAGTATTATGATATTGTATTTATGGCGGGAGTAAATGAAGGTATCTTCCCGTCAGTATTATCCGGAAATCCTCTCTTTGACAGTGGAGAACATGATCTGTTTATGTCACATCATATAAATCTGATAAATAAAAAATGGGAACTTGAAAGGGAAAAGATAAGATTTAATCTATGTATGGCATCGGCAACGGAAGAACTTTATATATCATACAGAACGTGTGATGAAAAAGGGGAATATATGATAAAATCTTCTTTCCTTGATGATCTTTCTTCCTTGATAGATGGACATAGTCTGAAATCTTTAACACATCAAAAAATTTATATGAGAAACAGATTTGAGCCGCGAAAAGAACCTCAGAGCCATAAAGAAATGCTCAGAAAGGCGATCCATTATATATGGAAAGATCAGTCCTCCTGTATGGATAATACGGTCTGCAGTGAAGAAATACTGGATTATATAAATCATGCCGCCATGATGGAATACAGCAGACAGGAAAACCCTTTTTTCGACTCTTATGACGGCATTGTGACAGAACCATGGTCACTGAAGAATAAATACTCTTTTACTCCTTCCCGGCTTAATTCATACAGTTCCTGTCCTTTTAAATATTTTATGGAAAGAGTGCTCGCCATAACAGTTGATGATGAAGATGAGCCTGATGCAAGAAAGATCGGCTCTTTTTACCATGAAATCCTGAAGGATTACTATAAGGATAACAGCTGCTATGACAGGGAAAAACTTTATTCCCTGTTTGACAGAATATTTAATGATACATTGAAAAGACTTTATCATAATATAATGCCGGAAAAGCTCTGGAAGTTTATTAAAAAAGAATTTTTCTCGGTAATCAGCACCTTTATTGAAAATGATATGAAAAATCTTGCATATTACAGGGAAAAAACCGGGTTTACCATGAAACCGTGCCTTCTGGAGCATCCCTTTACCATAAAAGATGAAGAGAACATGATAAGAGGTGTCGCAGACAGGGTCGATCTTGAAATGGATGAACAAAATTGTTTTACAGGAAGATTTATCATTTATGACTATAAAAATTCCTCTACAAAAGAGTTAAAGGATTCCGTTGAAGGTAAAGATTTTCAGCTTCCTCTATATTACCTGGCTATAGGAGAACAGTTAAAAGACGAATTTCCTGACGTAAATCCTGAATGTATGGCCCTTCTTTATTACAGTATTAAAGAACATAAAAAAAGCGGTATTGTTAGAAGTGACATGAAGAAAAATATTTTCAACAGAGGAGGTCCGAGATATACTGTGGGAAAGGAAAATATGATTGTCCTTATGGAATATATTTCCCGTAAGACTTCCGAAGTGATAGAGAATATAAAAAAGGGTGTCTTCCCTCTTACTGTTTCATGTCCTGATGCTACAGGGTACTATGACTGTAATTACAGAAAAATATGCAGATATGACAGATACAGAATTGCAGAGAAGGATATTTTAGAGAAAGAGATATAAAACATGATAGACAAAATTTGCAGGGATTATGATGTTAATACTGAACAGGCAGAAGCTCTGGATATAAAGATAAATACAGGCTTAAAGGCCGGTGCCGGCTCCGGAAAAACAAGAGTGCTTGCCAAAAGATTCTTCAAAATTTTAAAAGAAGCTCCTTTAATAGACATTGACTCTATTGTGGCCATAACCTTTACCAGAAAAGCCGCAGTGGAAATGAAGGAAAGGATAAGGCTGGAAATATACAGGGAAATAAAAGAAGAACATGACAGAGATTTAAAATTAAAATGGAAAAAATTGAGGGATCTGATTACAACGGCAAATATAGATACGATACATGGTTTCTGCACATCTGTTATAAGAGACAATTTTGCCTCTGCCGGTATCGATCCTGCTTTTACGCTTATAGAAGAAGCGGACTCTGCAGTAAAACTTCAGGAATTTACCGAAGAAGCTATCACGGAATATTTAGAGAATACGGCTAATGACAGTAAGGTAAATCATGTGCTGGATAAATACGGCACAGTAACTCTTGTGTCAGGTAACCTGAGAGATGATATTATAAGACTTTATTTTTCCATAAGGGGACATGGTGATTTTGAAAAAGAAATGGAAAAGTGGAAAGATTCTTCGTGTAATGAACTGACATCCATGGCAGTAAGTCTGTTAATAAATCTCCATGAAAAATATAAAGATTTCAAAAATAAAAATAATGTCCTTGACTTCAATGATCTTGAAATAATGACAGAAAAACTTCTCGAAAACCATGGGATAAAAGAGAGGTATTTTCAGAGATTCAGATATTTCCTTGTAGATGAATTTCAGGATGTAAATCCCATACAGGAACGGATACTTTCGGGACTTACTGAACAAAATGGCATCATACCTCCCGGAAGACTTTTTATCGTAGGTGATCATAAACAGTCCATCTATGGTTTCAGAGGTGCCAATTACAAAATATTTGACAGGGTCTGTGAAAAAATCGATAAAAACGGAACAGTGAAATATCTTTCAAATTGCTACAGAAGCACTGCAAATATTGTAGACACGGTAAATATGATCTTCGAAAAACTGATAGATCCTTTTGAAAAACTTCATCTGCCCTTTACGGATAAAGGAGAAGAACTGAAGGTACAGCTTGTTACCTGGAAAAGAGATGAATTAAGCAGGAAAAGTAAATGGGATACAATAAAAAAACTCCTTCCCGATGATAAACATAAAGAAATTTTAAAGATAGAATTTCAGTTGACCGGTGAAGATGAAGGAAACAGTCATAATAAAAAAGACTATCAGGGAGCCATAGTGGCAGGAATAGTAGAGAAACTTACCGGCCAGTACAGAGATGAAAAAGGAGGATTTACCTGTAAAGATATAGCCATACTCCTGAGAAGCAGAACAAACCTGAAATCCATAGAACATGCCATGCGTGCCAGAAATATTCCATGCTGTGTAATAGGAGGGCTGGGGTTCTGGGAAAAAGATGAAATAATTGATATAATGTCACTTTATAAATATATCTTTAACCCTTCCGACTCAATCTCTTTTCTTTCTGTTCTCCGATCACCCCTTATGGGATTTTCCGATGATATGATTTTCACCCTCCTGGAAGGCTATGACGGGACAAAACCTTTAATGAGTTATCTTAAAGATCTGTCGGAAAGCTCTCCTGTTGCCATGAGAGCGTACAATCTCTTTACGAAATGTTTAAAACTTAAAGGAACACTGAATTCTTA
>JBEHWP010000358.1:0-6610 GCA_040217665.1 Vulcanimicrobiota bacterium | reverse complement strand
GACAATATCAAAAGAAGAGGAGTTTTCCAGAAATATCTCAAGAGCCTTTAAAGGTGATTTTACAGACGTAACACTGTAACCGGATTTTTTCATCATTTTTTCGTAAGTAGATAAAATATGTTCTTCATCATCTATAAAAAGAAAAGTGGCGCTGCTGGAAGTAACAGTATCCGTAAAATTCCGTTCCTCCGGTACAGTATTTTTGATTACAGGAAGAAGTACATCAAAAGTGCTTCCTTTATCAGGCTCACTCTTAACCCTTACAGTACCGCCATGATTTTTTACTATGCCGTAAACGGTAGAAAGTCCCAGACCTGTTCCCTCTCCCTGTGGTTTGGTAGTGAAAAACGGTTCAAATATTCTGTCTATAATATCACTCTTTATACCCCTGCCTGTATCACTTACGGAAAGCTTTACATATGTTCCGCACTCAGGTAAGTCACACTTATTATTTATTTCCACTTCGGAAAGCTCTATTGTCAGGATACCACATCTGTCTTTCATAGCATAGGCAGCATTTGTAATGAGATTCATCACCAGTTGATATATTTGAGTTCCGTCAGCCATTACCATAGCTTTTCCACAGAGAATATCATGCCTGATTTCAATAGTAGAAGGCAGTGTAGCTCTGAAAAAATTTATACATTCTTTCAGAATAATACTGATTTGCAGAGGTTTCCGTACAGAATCAGCGGGACGGCTGAAAGTAAGAATCTGCTTTACAAGATCCCTTGCTCTTTCAGTAGCTGAAAAAATCTGTGACAGTCCTGAAATCAACTCTTCCAGTTCCGGATTTTCTTCCATGAGGCCAATTTCTGCATATCCCATAATTACGGCAAGTATATTATTCAGATCATGACTTATCCCTCCCGTAAGTGTTCCCAGTGCTTCGAGTTTCTGACTCTGATAGAGCTGAAATGTTATCTTTTCTTTTTCCTCCTCACTTTTCCACTTACCGATAGCCATACCGATAATTTCTCCAATCCTCTCAAAAAACTTTATATTTTGAAGCTTAAAAAGATTGGCACGTCTGTCATGGAACTGAAGTATACCTGATATTTCTTTATGGGATCTCAAAGGTATAAGGACTACAGTTTCATAACCTTCAACAGCGCATATATTACGGGAGTGATTGTTCATTTTCCATTCAGAAGAAGAGCAGGAAAGAAGTGACATATTACCGGTCCAGAAGGTTCCCTTTTCTGTAAAAAAAGAAAGAGAAGAATCATATGTTCCAGTTAAAACACATCTGTAGAAGCATTCATCATCGGAAAGAGAGCTTTCATCTCTTATAATTTCGCCTGTAAAAGTACCGGAGCAAGGTGTAAGTTCTTTATTTTTAAAATCAGAGGGAAAGCCGTCAGTAATAAAATAAGGATAATCTTTTCCCTCTCTGAGGCGAATGGCTATAGAATCAACAGTGGTAAACTCTTTTATAAGTTTTGCAATTGTCTTCAATACAGGTAATTTTTCATTCGATATATTCAGTTCTTCCAGAATCTTAAGGGTCAAAAGTTGCTCTTTTTCAGCCTCTTTTCTTGCAGTTATATCTCTGATGGCAACTCTGCAGAGCTTTTTATCAAAACTATTATCTGCTATGCCTTCAATCAATATATAGTTTTTTTTCCCGAAGAGCCTGACTTCACAATATTCTTTTATAGCAGAAGAAAAAACACGTTTAAAAAAATTATTAAACACAGTCATATACTCTTCTGAAATGAATATCTGTAAACGTCTGTCAATCAGGTCAGCTTTTACTTCCCCCAGAATCTGGGCGCCTTTAAGATTTACTTCCAGAATATTACTGTATCTGTCAAGAGTGAACAGGCCTATAGGAGCAAAATCATAAAGATTGTAATATTTTTCAAGGGCCTTCTCTGTTTCTTCCCTGGAAAGTTTCAATTCATGATACTGTGCTTCCAGTTCAGTCTGCTGTGCCTGAAGTTCCTGTATAAAAGCTTCTCTTTCTTCTTCCATAAAATCACTCATAAGTTTCTGACTCCTTTGTCGGAGAAGATGGACGGACTGCTGTCACATCCAGCCCTATTTTCCACATATGCCACCCGGGAACAGGGCATACTTTTGCTATACTGGTCCATGAAACAGTCTTTACCTTACCATCCCTGCAGGTAATATCCCATTTCCAGTTATGATAATCAGCATCATTCTTTTCTGCTATTATACTCTTTCCGGTACCATCATCGGGACAGAGAATTCTATATATATTACTGCCTTTGATCTCTTCTGCAGAATAGCCTGTTACTCTTTCACATTCTTTATTCCAGGTTATAACCTTATGATTTTCATCAAAAGCATATATCATAACAGGCATATTTTCTATTACCATTCTGAGTCTTCTGTCACTTTCAATCTGAAATTCCTGAAGCTGTTTCAGACCTGTAATATCAATAAAGGTCAGGACTGTGCCATTGATAATATTATCCAGTGTTCTGTAAGGCACTATGCGGAGTAGATACCAGTGGTTATCCTTTGATTCTATCTGTACCTCCTTGAATATCATTGTCTCAAGAACATCTGTCACATCTTTTACAAGATCCGTATATTCCAGGTTTGTAACAATATGATTAACAGGTCTTCCTATATCTGAATTTATAAGGTTTATAATCTTTGTTGCCTGAGGGGTAAAACGCTTTATACAGAGATTATTATCCAGAAATACAGTGGCAATTTCAATACTGTTAAGAAGATTTTTCATATCACTGTTTGTCTGTGATAGTTCATCAATCTTATTCTGCAGTTCAGAATTTACTGTTACAAGTTCTTCATTGAGAGACTGAAGTTCTTCTTTTGATGTAGTAAGTTCTTCATTTGTGCTCTGAAGTTCTTCATTTGTTGATTTTAATTCTTCCTGTGATGTTTCCATTTCTTCTATTGTGCTTTGAAGATGTTCCTTTGTATATTCCAGTTCTCTTTCCAGTTCTGTTACAGTAGATATTTCTTTTTTTTCCGTATCATTTTTATTTTTCTTTTTAACAAAGCCTTTAGGAGCCATGACAAGATCTTCAAAAACAACCATAAACAATCCTTTCATACCTTCATAATTCACAAGGGGCTTAATCGTAACATTTACCGGATGAAAATTACCGTTTGTCCTGACTTTTAAAGAGGGAAGAAAAATTTCCCTCTGTCTGATTACAGCTTTATGAAGAGCACTGCTCAATTCGAATTTCAGGCCTTCTCTGGCCATAGCAATAATATTCATATTGGCCCTGCCGGGAGAAGGTTCCAGATATTTCCCTGTTTTTCCGTTTATATATAAAATATCTCCTTTTTCATTTATAATGACTGCAGGAGGAGTATAACCTTCGAGAAGAATCCTTCTGGTTATATCACCTATATCAATTTCTATGCCTTTATGAGTCTTCTCCATATGGTGGTATAAATCTTTTTCTTCGGTGATTACAGAAGAAGAAAAATTCATAATCCCTGTAAGAACAGAAGAAGTGTCTTTTTTTCTGAATATTTTCCATCTGTTGTCAAGAGGTGTAAAGAGATCATGGAAATTTCCTATTGTTTCGGAAGAACCTAAAAAGAGAACTCCCTCTTTATTAAGAGTATAATGAAAGAGAGGAATAAGCTTTTTCTGGATCTCCGGGATCAGGTAAATAAGCAGGTTTCTACAGGAGAGAATATCAAGTTTCGTAAAAGGAGGATCCATTATTACATTCTGAGGAGCAAAAATGATCATCTCTCTGAGTTCTTTTCTGATTTTATAGGCATTATTTTCCTGTATAAAAAAACGGGTCAATCGTTCAGGAGACACATGGGCATTAATACTTAAAGGATAGAGACCGAGTCTTGCTTTATCTATAGAAAATTTATCTATATCTGTAGCAAATATCTGTATTCTCGGTATATCCTTCTCACCGGATTCATTTAAGCTTTCCAGAAAAACCATGGCAATACTATAGGCCTCTTCCCCTGTAGCACAGCCCGGCACCCATACCCTTATTATATCTCCTTTGCCTTTTTTCTCCAAAAGAGTTTCTACAGCTTCTTCTCTGAGCAAGCGAAAAGCCTCATCGTCACGGAAAAAATTTGTTACTCCTATAAGAAGTTCTTTAAATAAAAAATCTATTTCATGAGAATTTTCCTGAATATAACGGATGTAATCAGTTATGGTTCCTATCTGGTTCAGCTTCATTCTTCTCTCAATACGGCGGCAGATTGTATTTTTTTTATAAAAAGAAAAATCATGTCCTGTCTGACTGTTGATAAGTCTGAATATTTTCTGAAAGGCCGACATATGTTCACCTTCACCGGAAGAAATTCCTTCAATCGTCTGAGAATAATATTTTACATAGGCCATGAGTTTTTCCGGTAAAGCTTCTGGAGAAGCAATATAATCTACAAGTCCCGTATCTATAACAGATGCAGGCATAGTATCGTATTGTGCCGACTCACAGTTCTGGGCCATGACCATACCGAATTTATCTTTTATCGCTTTCACACCGGCAGTTCCGTCTGTTCCCATACCGGAGAGAATAATACATATAGCTCTTTCCTCTTCATCTTCAGAGAGATGAGCCAGAAAGAAATCAATCATACCTGTCTGAGAAGGTCTTTCTACAGATTTAAAAAATCCCTTTTTTATGGTTATATACTGTTCCGCAGGTATTATATAAACAGTGTTTGCCATGGCTTTCAACCCGTCTTTCACCTCAAGAACATTCATTTTTGTATGACATTCCACTGCTTTTAACATAACTTCTTCCTGGCCGGGTAAATTATGAATAGCAAGAACAAAAGCCAGACCGTTTCTTTCAGGAATACGGGAAAAAAACACCTCCAGTGCTTCCATAGAACCTGCGCTTCCACCTATACATACAATATGAAAGGGCTTTATATATATATCCTCTCTGGAATTTTCAATAATTTTATTTTTTCTGCCTCTACATGATTTTTTTTCTTCAATCATAATATCAACTCATTTCTCGGTAGATAATACTCAACTTTTTTACTATTTTTCAGGGAACACTGCTCCTATAGAGATATATAGTTTGACAGCATACAAAATTTTTACTTCCGGGAAATATGTATCCGTAAGTTCTCTTACAATGTCCCTGCCTGTTATTATAAGTCCAGCACTTCTCGAACCTTTGCTGCAACAGTCTTTATGGAGAAGGGTTTTTCCAGGAAGTTTACCGCTTCATCCATGACGCCATGATAGGCTATTACATTTGCCGGGTAGCCGGACATATAAATACATTTCATGGCAGGTATGATTGTGTGTATTTTCTCCATCAATTCTCTTCCATTCATCCCGGACATTACTACATCTGTAATAAGAAGATCTATATTTTTAGAATGTTTCTCTGCCAGATAAACAGCCTGTGCAGGCGTTGTAGCCGTAAGGACGGTATAACCAAGTTTTTCAAGCAACATTTTGCATGGTACAAGGTAACATTCTTCATCTTCAGCAATCAGTATAGTCTCTGTCCCTGCCTGCAATTTATCCGACTCTTTTTCTGCTGGAGCCATAAGAGGTTCTGATTTAAAGCGAGGCAGGTAAATTTTAAAGGTTGTACCTTTTCCTTCTTCACTGAATACATTGATAAAGCCATTATTCTGATGAACGATACCATAAACAGTAGGTAATCCGAGACCTGTTCCTTTACCGACTCCTTTGGTCGTATAGAAAGGTTCAAAAATGTTTTCAATTACTTCTTTACTCATTCCCACACCTGTGTCACTTACTGACAGAAGGACATATTCTCCCGGAAGTATTTCTTCATTACCTGCGAAATATGAAGTATCAAACACTGCATTACATGTTTCCAGTGTAATAGAACCGTTTTTATCAATAGCATCACGGGAATTGACTGTCAGATTTACCACTATCTGTTCAAGCTGATTGGGATCAATTCTGACCTTCCATAGCTCATGGCCCGGTTTCCAGATAAGTTCAATATTTTCGCCAATAATCTGACAGAGCATTTTATGCATATCTGATAAAGTTTTATTTATATCCAGTACCTTCGGAGTTACATTCTGTTTGCGGGCAAAGGCCATGAGTTGTCTGACAAGATTTGCCGCTCTATGTGATGAATTAACAATCAGTTGAAGCTGAGAATATAATGGATTATCAGGTTCCAGATCCATCATAATTACTTCCGAACAGCCAATGATTATTCCGAGTATATTATTAAAATTATGTGCCACACCGCCTACCATACGGCCTACAGACTCCATTTTCTGCGCATGAAGCAACTGTTTTTGCAGTTTCTCTTTTTCCTCTTCTGCCTGCCTGCGCTCCGTTACATCAAGGCCGCAGGAATAATTTTTTTCTCCAAGGGTAATATAACCCCATGAGATATATTTTTTCGAACCATCCTTACAGGTAACCATAACTTCCTTCAGTGGCCCGACTGTTGAATGCGTATCCATTGCATATGTGATCCGTGCCATCCATTCCTCCAGGAGTGCTTTGCGGTATTCTTCATCGGGATAGGCAAGGTTAAACCATTCTGCACCTGTCGGTATATCCTCTATAGTATAACCGAACCATTTAATAAATGCAGGATTTAAATATTCGCATTTCTGTTCTATTCCGGTTGAAAGATGTATGGCTATCGGCAATGTTTCCACC
>JBEHWP010000357.1:0-6628 GCA_040217665.1 Vulcanimicrobiota bacterium | reverse complement strand
CAAGTTCCTGAAAGGTTAAATCTTCACAGCTGTTAAGTTTCTTTATTTCTTCTTCAAGGGGATCATAGGCTTTAAGAATCTTTTGTGATAGCCCCATACCCTGTTTTATCATATCTTCTATTTCCGGTGTGTAAAAGGATGAACTTCTCAGTTCCTGTGTAATTTCTTTTTCCAGTGCTGTAAGCCTTTGATAGTGAGGATGATTTCTGAGCTCATCTCCTTTGAGTCCCTGTTCTATAAGAGGTCTTGCCAGTCCGGCCATTTCCTGGGCTTTATTTAAGAGAGGAAGGAACTGTAAAACATCTTTTCCCAGTTTATCCCATATTGGTTGAGTGAGTCTGTCCATCATTTTATTGAAAAATCCGCTTTTTTTCTCTTCTCTGTAATCTTCCAGATCAGGTAAGTCTTCTGTTAAATCTTCTTCCTCAGCAATTACTTCTTTTCTGAAAGCTATATGAACGAGTTCATTTTTATTTAAAGTTACATTATTTCTTATTATTTCTTCATAAGTAGCAGAAGGAAGCGGTATATTAAGGGTGTTCATAAATTTTATAAGTTCATCTTCATTATAACAGTTAAAGTATTTTAACTGTCCTTTTTCATCGTAATCATAGGCATCTCCGCGGGTAAATTCTTCTGTAACTTCTCCTTCATCAAAGATTGTATAGAGGTAATTACAGGTAGAAGCAGAGCAGTTAGTCCATATGGTTTTCCTGTTGAGCACACCTGAAATATATCTGGCAAGCTCTTTCTGTGCACTGGTTCCCCCGTCTTCAAAGATTCCCGTCCATCCTTTAATTGACCCTGTTATAATGAAGAATCTCAGTCTTTTTTCTTCTACTAAGCTGTAATCAACATCAGGCAGTTCCGGTATATGTTCCTGAGGGTTTACCTCCAGAAACCCTTTATCTTTCATAAAGGCTTTTATAGTTCTTACAGTATCGTCTCTGTCTGCCGTAGTATATATATGGGCAAAATTTATGCTCATTTTCAACACCTTTCTTTGTCAGTTCAACAGTGACCAGTTATCATATACCAGTTCACTCTTCCCCCTTCACTCTTCACGACTCACGACATTCACTTTAACATTTCTATAGCTTTTTTCAACTGCACATCATTATTTTTGCCTGCAAGTGATTCTTCCATTTCGACCGTAACATCCGGTTTGAGACCTATGTGGTGTATGGCTCTTCCTTTTGGTGTAAAATAATTTGCTATGGTAATTTTAACGGCTCCTTCGGCTTTTAAATCTGTTATTGATTGAACACAACCTTTTCCGAAGGTATTTTTTCCTACAAGTGTGGCTATACCGTAATCCTGCAGAGCTCCAGACGTGATTTCCGATGCACTGGCTGTATAGGCATTTACAAGTATTATAACAGGTTTATTTACAGGAGTCAGCCCTTCAGATACCTTGACGTCTTCTTTATTTTTTTCTTTTATCGTTACTATTGTTTTACCACGGGAGATAAAATGACTGCATATCGATACAGCAGCCTCTACAAGTCCTCCTCCGTTATTTCTGAGATCTATGATCAGACCTTTTGTTCCGTCTATCTGACTCAGAGCTTCTTCAAATTCGTCTTTTGTAGTTTCTCCGAAGATTCTTATACGTATAAACCCTATATTACCCTCCAGTGTTCTGGCTACTACACTTTTTGCATGGATTTTCGTCCTTGTTATTTCAAATTCTATGGGATGAGATGCTTTTTCTCTGCTTATCTTTATGACTACTACAGTTCCTTCTCTACCCTTTATAAGGTTTGCCGCCTTATCTATATCCATACCTTTTGTTTTTATACCGTTAATCTCGATTATTTCATCTCCTGCCCTGAGGCCGGCTTTATAGGCAGGATAGTCTTCTATTGGTTCTACAATTATAATTCTGTTATTCTTTTTTGCATTAATTTCTATAAAAATTCCTATGCCGCTGTAATCGCTTGAACCCATAGTCTGGTTATACTGTTTATAATAGGCAGGATCCATATATATAGTATAGGGATCATTCAGGGATGAAAGGATACCGTCGAGAGCAGCCCTTAAAATATCTTTTTCCCTGAGCCCTTCTTTAGTGTAAATATTTATAGTTTTTGTGATTATATTCTGAAATGAATCTATATCTCTGTCTTCGTTGCCTGTATATTGAAAAGAAGGTACCCTGTCAGGATTTTTTCCTGATTTTTTTATAAAATTTTTTACTTCTTTAATACTGCCTTTAAGAATAGTAGCTCTGTCGAAGTGGCCGTAAAATTCTTCTTTTGCTATGGCATAGACTTTTCCCAGCAGGGTAAAACTCATTTTACTGTTATCATGTTCTGTAGCTCCTGATGAGATAAAAGTAATAAAAAAAAGTAAAAATATTACAAGAGGTATGTTATATAAATGTTTATGCTTCATTTTCATACATCCTAAATTTGCTACACCTTTCTTTTAAGCCTGTAACGTGAGATTATTCTTCTATTTCTCGTGTCCACATGTCTCTTTCCATTTTACCCCTCATATCCTTCATTTCCCTTTCCATGGCATCCTTCAAATCATCTATTTGATCAAGTAATTTAAGAATTACTTCTACTCCGGCAAGATTTACTCCCATGTCTCTTGTGAAATTCTGTATCCTTCTGAGACGTTCTACATCTTTCATTGAAAAAAGTCTTATATTACCGTCACTTCTCTGAGGCTCTAAAAGACCCATTCTTTCATAATGTCTGATTGTCTGAGGATGCATCTCTACCATTTTTGAAACTATACTTATTGTAAAACACGGTTCGTCAGCACGTTCTTCTTTCATAAAAATATCCCTCATAATCGTAAATTAAAATCGTAAAATCATAAAAGAATCAATAAGAGTGTAATTACTTTATAAAGTTTTGTCAAGATCATAGAAGGATTTAAAATTTAAAGGAATTTTACATAATAAATAGAATTATATCTATTACTGAAGTAAGTAGAAATAATATATATGCTCTCATGACGCGTAACGCGTGACGGGAGGAAAACGTTTATTAAATGCTTATGTTCAGTTCAGTAATTTATTCTTTTTATGATGTAAAATGTGGAACAGGTAACAGAAGAATTATTTATGAATTGTTATTATATAAACTATTATTTTATTTAATAAAAATTTTCAGGGTGATTTTTTATGGATACAGGTTTTGTTCTTGTCTGGTTTATCTACCTTCTGGCAGGTACTTCGTTGTTTGGAATTTTAGGTATGGCCCTTGATGTATGGACCCTTCATTCGGAAAAAAGAACAATTAAAATTCAACCTATGTTAACCAATTATATAAATATAGTTCTTGATGTTATGGTTCGTTTTTTAAGCATACCCGTTACATTTATTCTTATCTCGTGGCTTGAAGTTATTATACCAAGCGGAGATATGCATAATATAGATGGTTTTTTGAGTTTTATATTAAAACTCGGTGCTATTGTTACTATAGTATTAATTGCTTTGAAAGTAAAAGTACCTTTTATAGGTAAAGTTAACAGTATTGAAAGAGTCAATACACGATCCGCCATAGGCTTTGGTGCAATAGTGTCTACCGTATATTTTTTCTATTTAAATTTTCATGAACTGAGAGTTTTCTTTAATCTCTGTGCAAAGAAATTGGGAATACCTGTTCATATATAAATTGTTAGGAGGTCTGATGGAGTAGTTCCTTTTATGAAAGAGGAACAGAATTTTATGAATAAATTACAAATTGATATTTTACCTGATTTTGGAGACATTCTGGGCGTACAGGATGAAAGTGCCCTTTCCAGGAAAATACTTGAGCTTGCCGTAGTCGAACTTTTCAGGGAAGAAAAGATTACTTTTGACAGGGCAGCTGAACTTTTGACAATACCAAAAATAGAATTTGTTTATCTTCTTCACAGGCTGAAAGTACCTTATTTTAATCCTATTCTGGAACAGTATGAAAAAGGTGTGGATGTGCCGGAGATTTCCGATTTGCCTCTGGAATTGGATGATCTTTTGCAGGTTCTTGTAGAACATAATGCATCTGATCTTCATCTCAAAGTGGGAAGTCCTCCTATAGTTCGTCTTGAGAGAGAATTGTTGCCTATCGGAGAACAGTCTCTTACGGAAAATGATACGAAGCGTTTAATACTCGGAGGAATGGACGAAAAACAGAGGGCAATGTTCCATGAACATTTAAGTTTGAATTATGCCTATACACTTCCGAGCAATAAGGTGCGCTTCAGAGTAAATGCTTTTTATGAAAGAGAAAGAATAAGTGCAGCTTTCCGTATGCTCGGTATGGGAGGTAAATCCTTTAAGGATTTAAATTTACCTGAAAGTTTAAAATACTTCGGCGAACTTAAAAGTGGTCTTGTTCTTGTATGCGGACCTGCAGGAGCCGGTAAATCCACAACTTTATCGGCTATTATAAATCAGATAAACAGAACAAGAAAACTTCATATAATTACTATTGAAGACCCTATAGAATTTGTTCATGAAGATAAAATGTCTATCATATCTCAAAGAGAAGTCGGTATAGATGCTCTCTCTTTTGCCGATGCACTCAAACAGGCCTTGAGACAGGATCCCAATGTTATACTCATCGGAGAAATGAGAGACCAGGAAACAATTGAAACGGCAGCCCTTGCAGCTGAAACAGGCCATCTTGTATTCAGTACCATTCACTCATCAAATGCCGTTCAGGCAATTGAAAGAGTTCTTGATGTTTTTACCGGAAAAACGCAGGAACAGTTCAGGCAGGTTCTGGCCAATACACTTAAAGGTGTTATAGCTATGAAACTTCTCACTAAAATAGATGCAACCGGTATAGTACCTGCAACTGAAATAATGTTTGTTACTCCTACAATAAAGAGTTTAATTTCAGAGAATAAAATCTCCGATATATATGAATTTATTGTTGAAGGACAGCAGGACGGAATGCAGACCTTTACCGAAAGCCTTATGAGACTTGTAGATGCAGGCCTTGTAAGCAGGGAAGATGCTCTCTTTAATGCAGAACAGCCTACTGAATTGAGACTGAAACTTGACGGCCATACGTCTGCATCCGGTGAAGGAGGCGGAGGTAATGCCCTTTATGACTGGTTATAAGGGTAGTATTGCCTTTAGCAGACATTATTGTTATAATATTTTGTTATTGACTATGTACCCGGTATGTTATTACGCGTGTCACGCGTCACTAATATAAATAAAGAGCTCATAGTTTTTATAAAGGAAGTGATGTAAGTGAGTAAAAAGGGGAAGGGACCTAAAAAAGGTGGAAAGAAAAAATCTGACGAAAAATATAAAGATATGGATTCCGTATCTGAAGAGAATGATGAGAGTGATGATTTTGATGATATAATTGATGATATAGATGAAGACTGGGAGGATTTATCTTTTGATGAAATGGCTGATGAAGATCTTGTATGGGATAATTTCGGCGAAGGTGATGAACCTGTACCTTCGGTAGATGTTGAAACAGGTATGGTTGTAGCCCAGACATCAGAAGTCGAATCTCCTGCCAGAAAGGTTATAGAATCTTTGAAGGCCAGAGCAGGTCTGGGTGATAAATCTTCTATTGCTGATGAAAGAACTGCCTTTAAAAGTGTTAATCATGGGGAACTGGAATCTATAGAAGACAGGGAAGATGTCTTTGACGTACCTGCTTTGCAGACAGATGAACTTTTATCTCAACTTTCCGATAGTATCATAGCAGAAGTTGAAAAAAGAACAAGAGATATAGAAACAAGATTAAAAACTTCTCTTTCTTCATCTCAGCCACCATCTCAGATGGATGAAACGAAAATATTATCTTCTATAGAAAATAAAGTAAATGAAAAAATCAACAATATTGAAGAAAAATTTATGGCTATTGTTGAAAATATTAAATCTTCATCATCTTCCGACGAGCTCAAACATGCCAATCTCAGGGCTGCTCTTCAAGGAGAAATAGCAGGTATTCAGGAGAAAATACCTGGTAAAGATGAATTTTTATCCTTCTTGAAAGAAAAGATAGAAGAAGAAGAACAGATGTTAATAAAACTGATGGAAAGGGGTATTTCTGACGGACTGGCGAAAGTTGAACTGGTAAAAGGTGTTACAGATCCGGTTTCAAAAGATTTACTCATAAGTAATCAGGATAAATTTAATAAAGCTCTGGAAAAGGCAAAAATTGCAGAAAAACAGTCTACCGAAGTTATTACAAGAATAGGATTTGCTATTGTTGAAGCTCAGAGAGCAGCGTCTACTGCTACAGATGCATCTGCCAGAATGGATGAAATAATGGCAAATACAGGCCAGATCTTTTCAAAAAGTGAAGAGATCTTATCATCTATTGATAATTATAAAAAAGAATTGAGTGATATACTTCAGAACGGACAGGATGTTCTTTCAAAAATCGAACAGATTTCCATGGAAGCTATGGGTAAATTTCAAAGTGCTATGGATGCGGCCGATGGTGCCTGTAAGAGAGGGGAAGAATTTGCAAAGCAAATTGATGAATTATCACATGTTATAAAAGAAGCCCATCTCAGTGCCAGTTCATCATCTAAAGAAGTGGCAGATATAAAACTGGAACTGGAAAAGCTCCATTCCAGAAAAAATGATTTTAAATCCACTATTGATAAGCATTTATTAAAGTCAGAACAGGCTTTTGCCAAGTCTAAAGCT
>JBEHWP010000356.1:0-6634 GCA_040217665.1 Vulcanimicrobiota bacterium | reverse complement strand
ATGTAAATAATCAAGAACATCACAGACTTCTATTGCCCATTTTAAAACCATTTCTTCCGGTATATTTTCCTTTTGTTCTGTCACATAAGTATAAAGATCACAACCTTCTATATAATCCATGATCATATAATAATTATAGGTATTTTCATTAAAAAAATCTGTTACTTTTGGTATGGAAGGATGCTCCAGTTCTGCCAGAAGTCTGGCTTCATCTAAAAAACGACCTGTTATATAATCATTTACCTCTGCATTTTCTTCATAAATAAACATCTGCTTTACAGCACAGATACAATCTTCATAAATATCATAACCAAGATAAACTGCTCCCATACCGCCGGCTTTTATAGCTTTCTTAATCTCATATCTGTTTATTAAAAGAGTACCAACAGGTAACTGATTTATAAAAAAACCGCAACTTCCACATACATTATTATCATTATAGTCCGAACTGCCACAGTTAGGACAGATTATGTCCATAGGATTCATGAAAAAATCTCCTGACATAATTTTTTATTATAGCTTCATAAACAATTATAATTAAAATTATAATAAGAACAGTTCGCTAGATTACTTATCAGTAATCTTCATATATTTATCATAATAAATAAAACTCCTACTGAAAAATAAAATTATTCTATTGACAGAAATATTTATTTATTGTATTATATTAGTGTAGTAATTACACTAATATAATAGTAAAAAATACAATAAGGGAGTGAGCACATGTCCATATACACAGGTATTCAGAAAAGATGGATTGAAGGAGATTATGGAGGCTCCTACAGGCCGGGAGAAAATGGCATAGAAATCAGATGTCAATTTTTCAGACGTTATCTCGGTCGGGATAATGTAATTATTCCCAATGCAGGATTTTACAGAGACGGTCTCGCAAGACCTCTCATTATTGCAACTGATTTACTTGCAGGAACTCTGGACAAATACGGAAACCAGATAGCAGGAAAATCTGACGGTCTTTATTATCCCCATCTTTCGGAAGAATATGAACCTTCTCTGAATCCTTTAAAGCTTCTTCTGGACAGAGTGAAAGAGGAAAAATTACTTGCTATATTTCCGGGAGATCAGCATGAGAATCCTATGTTATTTGACCCAAACAGGCTTACAACAACAATTCTGGATAGAGATTATAGTAAACTCAGCAAAAGAGAAAGAGCCATTACAGAAAAAAGGTTTAAAAATTGGACAGGGAAAAGGCTTCCTCTTGCTATATGGAAAGAGATCTTTATAGATAAAAATGCCGGAAATCCCAGGGGAGACATGATGGGAAAAGAAAGCAGAAATTTTTTACCTCACTGTACGGAAGGTATAGTAGAATATATTGAACCGGTTCTGGAACTTTTCACTGTTCAGAAGCTGGAACTGGAAAAACATATACATTCAGGAGAAGCTGTTCCAGAAGCCCGGTGGCTCCCTGTACCCAAAGATGGTCTCACAGTTGATATGCCGCCTGATGAAAGAGGTATCGGAGGCAATAAACTGGATGAAATATTAAACGCTGCTTTTACAGGAGGTTATTTCCAGGGAGATGACCACAGACAGCAAAAAAGAGCAATAATAGCAGGAGCATGTTATGAATACTCAGTAAGACTACTCATAGAACATCTTATAGACGCAGATATAAATGTTATATGGCTCATGACATGTACAAAAGGTCTGGACATATTTTCCTCAAAATTACATACTGCCCATTATTTAAAAGAACTTTATGGGAAAAAACTTTTCTGTACCTATGACTGGCCTGAAAGATTACTTGGGCCCAGACCTCTATTATGGGATAAATTTCAAACGAATATTATAAAAAAAGATCAGGAACAGCATCAAATATGGTGGGAGCAATATAAAAAACAAATAAAAGAAAGAAAAACTTCCACAGGGAAAAATATTTTTATCACGGAAAAAGAAATAATGGAATGGGTGAGTCGTGAAAAGTGAAAAGTGAAAAGTGAAGAGTAGTCGTAAAAAGTAGGGGCGACACCCTGTGTCCGACCGATACCGGTGAAAATACGCATTACGCATCATCCGTCACGGGTTACGCGTTACTCGTCACGTATAAGAGGAGGTAGTAATAAAAATGAACAATCCGGAAATATTTAATACAGCTACATGGAATTTCCTGGCAGGTGACAGAACAGTTGAAGATATACTTAAAGACAGAAGACTAAGAAAAATAACAGTAAGAGGAGGTATTGGCACGGTTTTACCTACAATGGCAGGCATAAAAGATATGGAAAAAATCGGGTGGAAAGATTCTATAGCAGCAGATGTCTGTGTTCCGTCTAACGGATTATCATCCCATTGTGGTTTTACAGGAGAAGAAATAGAGGAGAATAATTTTTATAATTATTTACTGGAGAAAATCTATGGAGTTCAGTTATGTAATTATCAGTATTTTCCCGATCAACTCATTATAATAATGAATATGACAGAAGAAAACAAAGAAGCACAGCATATAAGTCTTCCTGTTTTAAACCTTCTGGAACAATGTAAAGAAGAAAAAATAATATTTACCTGTCCGAGACATGAAAGATTACTTCCTGAATTCAGAAAGCATGTTATAAAAGCATATTCTACAATATACTGGGACGGATTGAACGCTTTCTTCTCAGGTTCTGTAGAAGAAGCAGTTAAAGAGATAAATCCCAGGAGAATAGTAGTAACAGGAGCATGTGAGAAACATGTTTTTTATACTGCCATAGGAGCAGTTGATTATTTTATAATTCAAGATTCACTGTTTAACAGTCCTGCCAGTCTTCATCTATGGGATATAATGGACAGAGGTAAAAAGGTTTCAGTCATATCTCATCTGTATAATAAAAAAAAAGGTAAAACTTCATTAGAAAACCTTTTATTAAAACATCTCACAGAAACGTTCAAAGTAAATGTTTCATCTGATTTCAGATATTCTACTGTGTCAGGTCATAAAATTATGATTGATATAGAATAGTGAGGTGACTTATGGCAGTAACATATAAAAAAAGCCTGAAAAACAGATATAAACTAATAACACAACTGGGCCATGGCGGTATGGGGGCAGTATATAAAGCAAAAGATGAAATTCTGAATATACATGTGGCAGTAAAAGAACTGTTTAATCAATCAAAAGAATCTGTAGAACAATTTGAAAAAGAAGCAAAAATTCTGGCACGCCTCAATCATGCTTCACTCCCCAGGGTAACAGATTTTTTTGAAGAACATGGTAAAAAATACCTTGTAATGGATTATATAGAAGGATATGACCTGGAAAAAATACTGGAAAAAACTTCCGAGTTTCTGCCGGAGAATAGAGTAAAAGAATGGATGATAGAACTTCTTGATATATTACAATATGTCCACAGTAAAGGTATAATACACAGGGATATAAAACCTGCAAATTTAAAACAGAACCCTTCGGGAAACATTATTCTCGTAGATTTTGGCATAGCAAAAGCAGGATTTAATTCTATGACAAATATTGGAGCAACAGGGTTTACTCCATATATGGCTCCACCTGAACAGTGTACCGGCATCGGAAGAACAGGTGTATATTCTGATATATATTCAACCGGTGCTACAATGTACTATTTGCTGACAAAAACAGTGCCTGCCGAATCTATTATGAGAATGATGGGTATAGAACTGATAAAACCATCACAGATAAACCGGGCCATACACAAAGAAACAGAAAAAATAATTCTTAAATCTATGAGTCTGGAAATAAACTCCAGATATTCCGGTGCAAAAGAAATGAAAGAAGCTCTTTCGATTGTAAATGGATCAAGTATATCAACATATGTATTCAGGCGTGATATAAGAAAATTTTAACGTATTCCAACAATCTCATTAAGGTAGTCACAACGAAAAATGGGAACCTGTGTTCGCATCACGCATTACGCATCACGCATCACGATGTTCACAGGGTTCACAGGAAATATCCCTGAGTATAGAAAGTAATCTTTTTTTCGTGAAAGGTTTTGTTATAGTATATTGAACACCAAGTCTCCTGGCTCTGTTAAAAATCTCATCTTCTCCGTCAAAAGTAATGCCTGAAATGGCAATTATCTTGACATCAGGGAAAGTATTTTTGAATTCCTCTATAGTTTCAAAACCACTTTTCCCGGGCATAATAAGATCTGTTATGATTAAATCAAAGGGATTTTCCCTGTGAAGCCTGATTCCTTCATTACCATCACATGTATCTGTAATATCATAACCTTCACATGTCAGCAATTTAATTATAGCATTTCTTAACTGTTCATCATCATCTATCAAAAGAATCCGTACCATATGATTTTACAACCTCTCTTTCGTCCAGCAATTTTCTTATAATTCCTGATAGAGTCTTTATATTAACAGGTTTCATAAGAAATTCTCTTATACCTATAGACCAGTAATTATCACTGTTTATAATATCGGAAAACCCTGTACAGAGTATTACTGGAATATCAGGCTTTATTTGCATAATCTCTCCGACAAGTTTATGACCCGGCAGTTCGGGCATAGTTTGATCGGTAATAATCAGATCAAATCTGTCAGGTTCTGTCTGAAACATATGAAGAGCTTCCACGCTGTTTGTTGTAGCAACAATATTATACCCCAGTTTTTCAAGCATATCTTTCATTCCATTGACGATAAAATCTTCGTCATCCACTAAAAGGATGGTTTCTTTTCCTCCTTTTATCATAGCAGTTTTTTCATCAACCTGCTTTCTCTCTGCCGGAACTGCAGGAAAATATATATGAAAGGCACTTCCCTCTCCCGGTTTGCTGACAACCTTTACTTCTCCTCTATAGGCCTGAATAATTCCCATTACCACAGAAAGTCCGAGCCCTGTTCCGTCTCCTGCTCTTTTAGTTGTAAAATAAGGCTCAAAAATTCTTTCTTTAATTGAAGGGTCTATTCCATAACCTGTATCACTCACTGAAAGTTTTACATGGTGACCAGGTTTAAGATTTTCATATAAAGACACATCATCTGAATTAATAAATATATCATCCAGAGATATTGTAAGAATTCCCCCTTTTTCCTTCATTGCGTAAAAAGCATTTGTGCAGAGATTCATTAATATCTGGTGAACATGAGATGGGGCTCCCATGATCACACCGGAACTATTTATATTCTGTATTATTTCTATGGTAGAAGGAATGGTTGCTCTGATTAATTTCAGAGCTTCTTCAATGACAGGTCTTACCTGAACATGTTTCAATTGATATTCTTTCTTACGTGTAAAAGAAAGTATCTGCTTTACCAGCTCTGTTGCTCTATTTGCGGCTATTAATATTTCGTCAAGACTTTTTCTTAATTTTATATCTTCCCCGACATCATCCATAACAAGCTCAGTATTAATAATTATAGAACCGAGTATATTATTAAAATCATGGGCAATACCTCCTGCAAGCGTACCGAGGGCTTCCATTTTTTGAGACTGAAGGAGCTGATTTTGAAGTTTAATTTTTTCTGTTATATCACGGATAAATTTCACTACCATTACTGTATTTAATTCTTTATCAAATACGGGGTAGGCTCTTATTTCCATAGTTTTTCCCTGAAGCATATCGGAATATTCAAATTCCATATTATCACAGGAATTAAACATTTCTTTTACCCTGCAGTCTTTACATGGCTCATCCAGATTTCTCAATAATTTATAGCAATGCTTGTGAATAATCCTTTCTTTCATATATTCCTTGGCTTTCCAGTTGCTCATGACAATATTCATATTTCTGTCTATTACTACAATCATATCATCAATAGAATCAAAGGTACTCAGAAGCAAACTTTCAGTTTTTATTCTTCCTGCCATCTCTTCTTTTAATGTTTCATTTACGTTCAGAAGTTCTTCAGTGCGTTTAACTACAAGCTCTTCAAGAGAATTATGATACCTGTTCAGTTCTTCATTTTTATTCCAGCTTTTAACAAGAGAATCTACGAGACAGAAGAGTTCCTGATGGCTGAAAGGTTTTTTCAGATAATATATATTTTCTTTTAAACTCTCTTTTATTTCTTCAAAACTCAGCTCATGAGCATAGGCAGTAATAAGCACTATTATTACGTCTCTGTCTATACGCCTTAATTCTCTGGCAGTATCCAGGCCATTCATAATATTCATTTTCATATCAAGAATACAGATTGGCATTCTATGGCCAAGATTATATTCTTTCATAAAATAGTCCAGAAGATATAAACCATCATTGAAAATATTAACGGTAAAACCATTACCTGAAGCTTCATAAGAATTGGCTTCTTCAAATATAGATTTATACAATTCCAGAAGTAATTTATCATCGTCTGCTATGAGTATATTTTTATTTTCCATCACCTTTTTCCACTCGCCTGTTCAGGGGCAGAGTAAAATAAAAGTTTGATCCTTCCATTACTTTACTTTCCACTCCTATTTTTCCTCCATGTCCTTCAACGATTTTTTTTGTAATTGCAAGTCCCAGACCGGTACTCTTCTCCCCGTCCGTAGCTTTTACAGTCGATCTGTGAAATTCCTTGAATATATGAGGAAATTCCTGTTCCGGTATGCCCTGTCCCTGATCTATTACATTTGTAATAATACAATCTCTCCTTTTTCTATCTCTACTATTATTTTTGTATCACTATGGGAAAATTTTACGGCATTGCTGATTAAATTATT
>JBEHWP010000355.1:0-6638 GCA_040217665.1 Vulcanimicrobiota bacterium | reverse complement strand
TATCTCCTTCTTTAAGAGCATGTTTCAGCCGGAATTCCAGAACATCGACAGATAGTTTTTCTGCTATTCTATTTATCATAGCTTCAAAAGCAAAGCTTACCTGTGCCACGCCAAAGGCTCTCATTGCACCTGCCACAGGATTATTTGTATAAACACACCATCCTTCAATAAGTGTATTGGGAATTTTATAAGGTCCTCCGGCATGTTCCATAGCAAGCTCTAAAACTTCTCCTCCCAGATGGGCATAGGCACCTGTGTCAAAATAAAGACGACAGTGGAGGCTATGAAGGGTTCCGTCTTTTGCTCCCACTTTATAGTGCATTGTTGCCCTGTGCCGTTTGTACCCTCCGAGAAAACTTTCTTCTCTATCCCACACCATTTTTACAGGTCTTCCTCCCGAGTTAAGTGCTGAAAGAGCCAGCAGACACTGTACTGTTGAACCGTCTTTCCCTCCGAAACCTCCTCCGAGACAGGGGCTTATGATGCGGATCTTTTCCACAGGTAGTCCCAGGGCATGGGCAATTTCAAATCTATCTCTGAATGGTGCCTGGGTGGATACGGTCATAACAATAGTTCCGTCTTTTTCCTCACAGGCCACTCCGTTTTCCGTCTCCAGAAAGCCATGAGCCTGCACGGGCGTTCTAAAAGTTTCCTCTATGATTACATCACATTCTTTAAAAGAATTTATAGAGTTTCCTGTTTTTATTGTTCCCCGGACAAGTATATTTCCTGTTTTATTTTCCTCATGAACACAGGGAGCATCACCTTTTATTGCCTGTTCCGTATCAAATACTGCCTCTAAAGGCTCAATATCGATTTTTATTACTTCAATAGCCTCTTTGAGTATATCTTTACTTTCTGCCAGAACAAGAGCTACCGGATCGCCTGAGTATCGAACTTTACTGTCTGCAATAACGGGCATATCTTTATGAATTATTCCCTGTCTGTTTGTACCGGGCACATCTTTACCTGTAAGTATTTTGACAACTCCGGCGATTTTTTCTGCTTCTGACACATCAATATGTTTTATTATGCCATGGGGAATTCCTGCTCTTTTAACTCCTGCCCATAACATATGTTCCATATAACAGTCTATGGCAAATTTTTCCTTGCCCTTTACTTTAGTTATGGCATCAAATCTGGGTATATTAGTTCCTATAATGCTCTTCAATTACTCACCGCTTTCGATATAATTGTAACGCGTAACGCGTGACAGGTGGTTTCGTGATGCGTGATGCGTGATGCGTAATGCGTGATGCGTATTTTCACCGGTACCGGGCGACCACAGGGGGTCGCCCCTACAATTCACCACCAATTACTCACTGGTCACTGGTCACTGGTCACTGCTCACTGCTCAAAGTATCTTCTTTAAAGCCTCAACAAAAGCTTCCATTACAGGTATAGTCGAAATAGTTACCCTTATATAATTGGGAAATCTAAAATCTGTCATACTTCTTATCATTATACCATTGTACATAAGTTTTTTATATGCCAGTGTATCACTCATAGGCAGGCGGATCATCATAAAATTCCCTTCACCCGTAGTATGTAAAAGATTTATTCTGTCCATTTCGTAACCAAGAAATTCTTTTCCTTCTCTTACCATTTTTCTGGTTTTTTCTATATGTTCTCTATTATTGTCAAGAGCTGCCACTGCCGCAATCTGTCCCATAGTATTGACTGAATAGGTAATATATGTTTTCCTTATAATATCAACAGTATCCATATCTCCCGCCAGGTAGCCGATACGAAGACCTGCAAGACCGTACATCTTGGAGAAAGTCCTTATAACTACCAGATTGGGATAGTCCTTTATTAAATTAATCCCCTTCGGATAGTCTCCTTTTTCTACGAATTCACAGTATGCTTCATCTAAAATTACTATCTGGTTTTCATTTATAGTATTTAAAAAATTACGAAGAGTTTCTGTTGTCCAGTAAGTGCCTGTAGGATTATTGGGATTACAGATGGCAATAACTTTACTTTTTTCATCAATAGCTTTTAATATAGCTCTGTCATCAAAAGTGAAATCCTTTAGAGGTATAAGCTTTACTTCTATACCGGAAAATTTTGCAACCCATTCGTAAACAGCAAAGGTTTTATCTGCTGTAATGATATTATCACCGGCAGCACAGAAGGCTTTGATAATAGAAGTAATTATTTCATTTGCTCCGTTGCCTGTCATTATTTGATTCCTGTGGAGATCATATTTTTCTGCTAATTTTTCTCTTAAATAAAAACCGTCTCCGCTGGGATAGATGGAAGATTTTAATGGAGAAAATTTGGTAATAGCTTCACATGCAGAAGGTGGAGGGCCAAGATGGTTTTCATTGTTATTAAGGCGAATAAGTCCGGTTATACCATATAACTTTTTCAGTTCTTCATCAGGTTTACTCGGTATATAGGGTTCAAAATCATGTAAATATGATGGAACAAGCCTGTCAATTGATTTCATATTGAAAAATCACCAGATCTGATTTGCCGCCATAGGGAAAGAGTAACTTTGGGCTGAAGTTATGTTTTACTAAATCAGTTATAAATTCTACCTGCCATGATGAGGCAAGATCAATAAAACAGAAAATATTAATTAGATTTTCTTTCACAAAGGTTTCTATATGTTTGATAAGGTTTTCTTCCATATCTCTTCCCGGCCATACAGGATAAAGTCGAACCTCATTGTTCTCCCTGTCTATCTCTGAAGAAAAAACTGAATATTCCGGTTTACTTTCACCTGTATTACTGATTTTATCCATATATCGTGCCAGAAAAAGTTTTTTATATTCTTCTTTAATAAATGTTTCTATTAAAGGATTTATCCATATATGACCTCCTGGATCTTCTTTGATTTCTCTGTAAAATGCAGGAACTATTACGGGATTTTGTGATTCCCTGTATAAAGTAATACTTCTCAGAGATTCAAAGTAATTTACCGGTAAATGAGCAGATAGATAGATTGTAAAAATTCCTGTAATTTCACTTCTTACAAGGTTATTGATGCATATGTTCATCAATCTTTCACATATGCTTGAAGGTTCCGGAATATTAAATATATAGGGGCCAAAGGTCTGGGCTATTTTTTGACTCTTTGAATTACACAGTATACCTCCTGCCACTCTGTCACATTTATCCAGAACTACATATATATGGTATATTCCTTCTGACATCATGTCTGTTATTTTTCCAGGATAGTAAAAATTTTCAGGATAAAGGTAATCCGGATAGTGCTTTACAATTTTATATAGTAATTTTTTAACCTGTTCAGGTGATGCCTCTTTGATTATAAAGTCTTCTTCCAGTTCTTCATGGTCATCTATGATTATTTCTTTTATATGAGGATATTTCCTGTCTTTATATAAAGTGAGAATCATGTTTCCATGATGATCATTTATGATTTGAAATCTGTCTACAGAACGGGAAGCAATAAATATTCCCAGTTCTTCTATATCATCTTTACTGTCAGGAGAAATTGTGGAGGTTATATTGAACATTTTCAGATTTAATTCATTTACAGGAAAAATAAATTCAATTTTTACGGAATATGTTATGTCTGTACATCTTATGTTTATAATATCTTGAGATTTACTGTGTTGACATAAATATGTAAAGACTTCGTCTGTAGCAAGAACAAGCTGAAATTTCTCTTTTTCACCAAGGCGAAATATTTCTGCAGATTTTTCTGCAAAAGAAATAATGACAGGTAAAAAGTTTTGATTTACAGGCAGATTTAAATTGACAGACCGTTCTTTCTTTGCAGTTTTTTCTGTTATCATAATGATTTATTATATCAAAAAAAGTCATAAAAAGAAACAGACACATTCAAGTGTCTGTTTCTTTTTAGATAAAAATTACTTTTTACCCTGCCCCATTTCTTTCATGGCTTTTTCTTTTCCTGCAACGGCATCGGGGTTATTAGGCTCAATAATCAGAACTTTATCATATAGTGCCACAGCTTCCTGATATTTCTTAAGGCTTACGAGCCCCATAGCTTTACTGAGCAGAATCATTACATTATCAGGAATTTTTTCTAACATTTTATCGAAACACTTAACAGATTCTTCGAATTTACCTGCCTGATATAAAGCGTTCCCTTTATTTGCCATTGAATTTAAATCTTCTGGATCCAGTTCCAGTACTTTATCAGAACATTTAATAGCTTCATCATATTTTTTGAGAGAAAGTAATGTAAGGCTTTTATATTTCCAGGCATTTATATATTTCGGATCAATTTCCAGTGCTTTATCATAAAATTTAATGGCTTCTTCAGATTTACCTTCTATGGATAGATTTTTTGCCCTGTTACACCAGGCTCTCGTATAATTTTTATCAATTTCTACTGCTTTCTCAAAGCATTTACTGGATTCATCATATTTTTTTTCAAAGGCTAACATGATACCTTTACAGTTCAGGGCTTCCACATTTTTCGGGTTCTTTTTTAATACTTTATCACTGCATTCCTGAACTTCTCTGAATTTACCTAATTGATATAGAAGGCTGTATTCGTTTTCCAAAACATTATCGAAACATTTTATAGCTTCTTCATATTTGCCCTGTTGATAAAAAACATCACCTTTCCCAACCCAGTTAATCATTTCTTTCGGGTCAATCTCTATTGCTCTGTCAAAGCATTTAATAGCTTCGTCAGCTTTGTTTGATGATATAAGAGCAATACCTTTATATTTCCATGGCTCCATATTTTTTGGATCAAGTTCTATTGCTTTGTCATAATTTTTAATAGCTTCATCATATTTTTCCTGAACCTGGAAAATATTTCCTTTATGGCACCAGGCTTTTACGTCTTTTTGATTGATTTCCAGCGCTCTTTCGACAGCTTTATTTGCTTCATCAAATTTCCCCTGAATATATAAAACATAACTCTTATTACTCCAGGCATCTCCATAATCAGGTTTAATTTCTATTGCTTTATCCAGACATGCAAGTCCTTCCTCCACTTTACCCTGAACTCCGAGAATATAACCTTTCTTACTCAGTGCTTCCACACATTTTTGATCAAGTTCCAGTGCCTTGTTATAATAACTGAGAGCTTCCTGCCAGCTCTTCCTGTTCATAGCTTCATTCCCTTTTTTCAGGTTTTCCGTGTTATCGGCACATGATGTGATAAATATTAACATGAATAAAAATACAGTTATTACCAGTGGTTTTATCATAAATAAAAATCCTTTCATTTTTTAGTCTATCTTTTGAGAAAATTTTCTCCTTTCTATTATCTTATAATATTTTATAGCTATTTTCATAATTCACTAAATTCTAATAAGTTATGAAATACACTATAACATATTTAAAAACAAAATTCTCATTTTTTTAAAAAAAGTTTTAAATATTCACTGTACCCTGCAGAAGACATCTCTTCTACCGGAATAAATTTGATAGAAGCAGAATTAATACAATATCTAAGACCTGTCGGTGCAGGGCCGTCATCGAATACATGACCCAGGTGGGCATCCCCCTTTTTACTTCTTACCTCTGTCCTGACCATTCCGTAACCTGTATCAGTTTTTTCTTCTATAATGTCCGTCGAAATCGGTTTTGTAAAGCTCGGCCACCCGCATCCGGCATCGAATTTGTCAAGGGATGTAAATAGAGGTTCCCCTGTTACAATATCCACATAAATGCCTTCTTTTTTATTATCCCAGTACTCATTTTTAAAAGGAGGTTCTGTACCATTTTCCTGAGTTACTCTGTACTGAAGCGGTGTCAATCTCTTCTTTAGCTCTTCCTGAGAAGGTTTTTTATAGTCTGTCTCATCTGAATGTTTCTTCTCTTTCCATATATTTTCCAGATATTTATCCCTCCCTGAACCATATCTGTAGGTTTTATATCTGACAGGGCATTTTTTATAATAATCCTGATGGTAATCTTCTGCCTTATAAAATGTTGTCCATGCCAGAATTTCCGTTACGACAGGTTTATTATAAATACCTGATCTGTCAAGTTCTTCCCTTGACTTTTCCGCCTTTTTTTTCTGGTCTTCACTGTGGTAAAATATGGCAGTACAATACTGGGAACCTCTGTCTGCAAATTGACCGTCACTATCTGTCGGGTCAATCTGCCTCCAGAAAACATAAAGTAATTGTTCATACGTTATTTTTGACGGATCATATGTTATCTGAACTGCTTCATAATGGCCTGTTCTTCCCGAACATACATCTTCATAGGAAGGATTATCTGTTTTGCCGCCTGTGTATCCTGATAATACTTCTGTAACTCCGTCAAGCTCTTCAAAAGGTCCTTCAAGACACCAGAAACATCCTCCTGCAAAGGTGGCTTTTTCGAGAATTTTATCGTTATGTCCCGGTATGTCAGCCTTTACAGATTTACATCCCAGTAATATGATAGGAATAACCATTAGAACAGCTATTATTATTTCTGTCATAATAAACACCTCTTTCGTAAATTGTGACGCGTGACGCGTGACGCGTGACGCGAGGAATACCGTAAATATGTCACTATATATAGAATTTGCAAAATTTTAAGATTTCCTTTGAGATACATAAAATTTTTTGTATAATAGAAGTTATATATAGAGAAAGGAATAGATTATAGTTAGATTCATAACTATCTATGAATATTCGTAATGCGTAAAGCGTAATGAGTGATGCGCGATATAAACCCGTCACGCG
>JBEHWP010000354.1:0-6658 GCA_040217665.1 Vulcanimicrobiota bacterium | reverse complement strand
GCCCAAAATAGTGCTCATCAACGGATACAAGGTGGACGTGGAAACCGAGGGACACCTGCTGATATCCACCTATCAGGACATACCGGGAATAATCGGAGCCATCGGAACCAAACTGGGCGAACACAGGATAAACATAGCTAAAATGCAGGTGGGAAGACAAACTCCCGGCGGTGAAGCAGTGATGGTGCTGAAGGTAGACCAGAACGTACCCGAAAATGTTTTAGATGATTTAAAAGAATTAGAACAGGTTTATGATGCAGTGGTTGTGAATCTGTAATTATATCTTTTTTTATAGACACGACAAAATTATTTATAGCTCTGTGAGCTATGGCTACTCCCTTGGGATTTCCTGTAGAGCCTGACGTATAGATAATATAGGCAGTATCTTTCGCACTGTGATACTGTGGAACATCAGATACATTACCATCTATCCTGTCATCAAGAGAAATAATTATTCTTCCTTCTTCCCGGAGAACAGGTAATTCTCTTTCAAGTTTTGACTGTGTGAGTATAATTTTCATATCAGAATCATCCATAATAAATCTCTGGCGATTTTCAGGATAACCGGGAGGAAGAGGAACATAGGCTCCTCCTGCTTTCAGTATGGCCAGTATACCTGTCATCATTTCAATACTTCTTTCCACACATATACCTACCGGTGTGCCTGGGAGAAGTTCCTGTGAAAGAGAATTTTTATATAAGTCCCTGATTTTCCAGGCCAGTTTATTTGCCTCTTTATTTAATTCTCTATAGGAAAGTTTTCTTTCGTTGTGAACAATGGCAGTCTTATTCTGTCTTATCCTTACCTGCTCTTCAAAGAGTTCGTTTACTGTTTTATTCCTGTCATAATCTATATAGTTATTATTAAAATCATATAAAATTTTTTCTCGTTCTTTAGCTGTCAGTATGTCTATGTTCATGACATTTTTTTCCGGAAACGTTATGACCTGTTCCAGCAGAGTAAGATAATGATAGAACATGTTCTCCATTGTTTCTCTGTCAAAAAGATCACTGTTATATTCCCATAAAATGGTTATATCTTCTTCTTCAAGATTGGCATCTTTTACAGACACATGCTGTTCTGCCTTCGGTATGCATATTACATTTATATCTGTCTTTGCTGTGGCATTGTGTTTCTCTATAATATGTCCATGAATGCCTGCAAAATTCAGAAGTGGAACGGCACTGTCATGAAAAGCGAAGAGAACCTGAAACAGAGGATTTCGTCCCTGAACATTCCCTGCTTTAAGCCTTTCTACAATATGCATAAAAGGAATATCATAATGCATGGAATCATAGACCATAGCTTCTTTCGTTGTCCTTAAAAGCTCATAAAATGACGGGTTGTCTGTCAGGTCTGAATAAAGTAGGACAGTATTTACAAACATACCCATGAGATTTTCCGTTTCCTTAAATGTACGGTTGGCAAAGCCTGTGCCTATGAGAAATTGTGTCTGTCTGCTGTATTTTGACATAAGTACGGCAAAAGCGGAATACATGGTGTTAAAGAGAGTAACTTTATTGGTTTTACTGAATTCTCTCAGGGAATGATATAATTTTCTGTTCATTTCCAGTTTGATTACTGCTCCGTTAAAAGTTTGAACAGGCGGCCGTGGATGATCTGCCGGGAGATTTAAAACCTGGGGATAATCTTTTATTTTATTTACCCAGTAGCCGAGCTTTTCTTCCAGGCGATCTCCTGAAAGGTAATTACGCTGCCAGAATGCATAATCTGCATATTGAACAGGCAGTTCCTCAAGAGGAGAGATATGACCTTCTTTAAAAGAACTGTAGAGTGCCATCAGTTCCTTTAAGAAAATAGCAACTTCCCATCCGTCATGGAGAAAATGATGTTCCATATGGAAGAATATGCAATCATCATCTTCCATCCGATAAATCCTCCATTTTACCAGAGGAAGTCTTCCGAAATCAAAGGGCTGTGCCAGTTCTTCTTCTATGAGTTTATTTGCTTCCTCTTCTCTTTTATCACAGGGAAAACTCCTTAAATCTATTTCCGGAATAACAGCTTTCCACGGGGCATGCACAATCTGTACCGGACCTTTTATACCTTCACAGAAGGTTGTTCTGAGTATTTCATGTCTTCTTATGATTTCATTCAGAGATTTTGTTAAAATATCTTTATCCAGTGCCCCTTTAAATCTTATGGCAAACTGGAAATTATAGGCTCTGTTATTTGGTACAAGTTTACTTAAAAACCATATCTGTTCCTGCTGGAATGAGAGAGGGATATTTTTTCTGTGAGTAAGTTTCGGTATGGATATAATATGTTCACTGCCGGTTTTTTTAGAAATGAACTCTGCCAGGTATTGAATTGTCCGGTGTTCGAATATGTCTTTAAGTTCTATCTTTTTAGAAAATTTCTTTCTTATTTCAGATGCTATACTGGCTGCCATAAGAGAGTGAACACCCAGATCAAATAGATCGTCTGCGATACTTATTTTTTCCATATTCAGAATTTTTGTGACAATGTCACATATGTCTTTCTCGTCCTGACTTTCAGGCCCTGTATATTCGGAAGATTTTTCTCTCTGGGCAAGTATTATATCCTGCGTGGGAGCAGGAAGGGATTTCCTGTCAATCTTTCCGCCCGGAGACAGTGGCAGAGTCTCCATTTCCATAAATACCGACGGAATCATATAGTCAGGAAGAAGTTCTTCCAGATGGGTGCGAAGATTTTTAATTGAAGGACATGTGCCTGGAACAGGGACATAACAGGCAATAAGACGTTTCTCTGTACCTTCGGTATAAGTGGATACGGCACAATCCTTTATTTCTCCGTGGGAAGAAAGAACTGTTTCAATTTCGCCGGGTTCAACACGGAAACCTCTTATTTTTACCTGTGAATCCGCCCGTCCTATAAACTCTATGGATCCTCCTTTAATCCATTTTACAAGATCTCCGGTTCTATAAATACGAAGATTTCTGCCTTTTGCTATTTCTTCCCCGGTTACAAAGGGGTTTTTTATAAAACGTTCATCTGTGAGTGACTGGCGGTTCAGATAACCTCTGCCGACTCCTATACCTCCGATATACAGTTCACCTTCTGTACCTTCAGGCACAGGATTGAGGTGACTGTCCAGAATATAGGCTTTCATATTGGCAATAGGCCTGCCTATTTCATTATGTAAAATCCCGTCACTGTATATACTTTCATTTGAAACGACTGTGCACTCCGTAGGACCGTATTCATTGATGATTTTTCTTCCTTTACTCCAGAAGTTAAGAGTTTCCCTGTTGCACACATCTCCTCCCACTACAATGGATCTCAGTGACGGCAGATCCTTTTTCGGCATGGCATGCAATACCGGAGGGGGCAAAAACATATCGTTAATAGATTGTTCACTGACATAATGATACAGTGCTTCAGGGTCTTTTCTTATGTCATTGCCGGCAATATGAAGAGTTGCTCCCGATAATAATGCAGGATATATTTCTGTTACAGAAGCATCGAAATTTATAGATGCAAATTGAAGCACTCTGTCTCCCGGAGCTATATGACGGAGATTTTTTTCATTGCATATAAAATTGACAGCACTTTTATGTTCTATCATTACCCCTTTTGGCCTCCCGGTAGAACCGGATGTATATATTATATAGGCGAGATTATCAGGTCCATTTATCTGTTCAGGGTTTTTATCGGAATATTTTGATATGACGTCCCATCCTCCGTCAAGTGATATGATTCCGTAGTCTGCCTGGTTCAGAAAGAGGAGTTTTTCCAGCAGAGCCATTTCTGTAACTACAAGAGGTGCAAGGGCATCATCCATCATAAAACGGAGCCGATCGGCAGGATAAGAAGGATCAACAGGCATATAGGCACATCCTGCTTTGAGGATGCCGAGTATGGCTACAATCATATCGACTCCCCTGTTTATGCAGACCCCTACGGGAGTATCGGGAAGTATATCTTCCCTGTATATGGTGTGATAGTAACCTCTGATGGCATTCCCCAGACGATTGGCCTTTTCGTTCAGTTCTCTGTAAGTCAGACTTTTTCCTTCACATATGACAGCAGTGTGATCGGGTGTAAGTAATACCTGCTGCTCGAAAAGTTTATGGATGGTCATGTCTTCGGGAAATGGTACATCTGTGTCATTCCAGGTAAAGAGTATTTTCTTTTTTTCCTCCTCTGTCACCACCGGAATAGAATATACACTGTCTTTTTCCTGTTCTTTCATTAGTAAAGCCTCCATTTTTGATTTAATGTTTTATTTATTTTTCATTATTCCCTATTTACTTTTCGCTTTTCACTGATTAGAAAGAAACATACAAAGGAGAGGAGATAGAGGAAAGCTGCGCAGAGTAAAGCATGATACAGACCTGAAGAGATACCCTGGGATTGTGGGCCCTTTGTTGAAGATATGTTTAATATGGCCTGGAAAATTCCCACTCCTATAAATGAGCCGAGATTGGTGAACATTCTCAGTATGCCTGCTGCTACGCCATGTCTTTCGCAGGGAGCAGATTTCATAATCAGATTATTGTTGGGAGATAAAAATAAACCGAGAGAAATTCCTGTCAATACCTGAAAAACTATTACAGGCCATAAAGAGGGAAGATAAAGTGTTTTTGCAAATACAAGACATGCTATTATGGTAATTACCATTCCCATAAGACATAAAAGTTTTGGTGAACTTTTATCCGAAGCTTTTCCTGCTATTGGGCCTATAAACATATTTACCAGAGAAAATATTATCATTATAAGCCCTGCCTTATCCGCTTTCATAGCCCTGGCATTGATAAGATAAAATGGAATTACAAAATTACAGCCTATGGCAGCAGTAAATACAAAAAAATTTGCCATATTGGCATATGTAAAGTCTTTATGATGAAATATTTTAATGTCCAGGAGAGGATCTTTATATTTACTCTCCCATAAAACAAAGACAATAAAAATAATAGCCGATATAAAGAGAGATATTAAAACAGACGGAGAAACCCATCCTGCTTTAGGTCCGCTATGGAGTGGATACATCAGTGTTATGAGCCAGAAAAAACTCAGGAACATTCCTGTAATATCAAATCTTTCATCTGATTTTATTATTTTCCGGTCCGGAGGGAAAAACACCAGTGTAATTATAATTGCTATTATACCTACGGGAACATTGATGAGGAATATCCACTGCCAGTTAAAATGAGCTGTTATAAAGCCGCCAAGTGGAGAACCGAGAGTAAACCCTATAGCCGCGGCAGTTGTAATAATACCGAAAGCCATACCTCTCATTGTGGCAGGTAAATATCTGGGAATAAGAGCAGATGGTATTGAATAGAGTATGGAACCGCCAAGGCCCTGAATGCATCTTGATATAACAAGCATTGTTATAGATGAGGAAATGCCGCAGAGCAGGGAACCTGCAACGAAAATAATATATCCTGTAATAAAGACTCTGACCAGTCCCAGTCTGTCTCCCAGTTTCCCGAAAAGAAGTATTGTACCTGTCATAATGATAAGATAGGAAATAACAACCAGAGAAACCATGTTTATATCGATATTAAAGACTCCGGCAATAGTGGGAAGGGAGATGTTCACAATATAATTGTCCAGTGTGCACATAAAGGTTGCCAAAGCAATACTGAAGATAATCCAGCGGATTCTGCCACTGTCCTTAACTACGGTATCGGTCATATTATTTAGCTCCTCTTAATACTCTCTTAGGAATGAAAATTAATTAACTGTCTCATTTTAGTTGAGAGTTGAGAGTTGAGGGTTGAAGGATTAATTCTCTCAACTCTCAACTCTCAACCCTCAACTTTATCCATATATATGGGACATTTATTTCTCTATCATTCCTTTCACTCTTCACTCTTCACTTTTCACTTTTTACTTTAATAATTTCCGTAAGGTTCCGAATAACATGAATCGGAATAAAATTCATAGTTTATTTTTTTATTTCCTTTTGCAGGCACTGTTATTTCCCATATTACAGTTTTTCCTACTTCTTCGGAAGGTGGTGTATCGTATTTTACTTCTGTTCTGTCAGGATATTTCGTATCCATGACTTTTAATTTAAGATCTTTACTGTCAAAATTATTTATCTCAAGAATGATTTTGTGGTGATATTCCTTGGTACCTCTTTTTTCAACATCTTCTTCTATGGAAACGGTTTTCTTTACTCTTATGTCACTCAATCCGCCCATTGTTATACTGCCTTTACTTCCCGGAGGGGTCCACTCCACATAATCAGAACCCATATAAAGGCCCTGCTGATATATTCTTACAAGACCTTCTGCAAAGGGTTTGTCAGAATCATTCAGGACTTTATATATAACATCCACTCTCTGTCCTTTCCTTGTATCCCATACAATATTTTTTGTGCATGACATATTTTTCGTAATAAGGTTAATATTTGTTATTCCCCCTTTATTTATTGTCTGCCTGCCCAGATCGTAAGTGTAATAAGCATTTACTCTTTCTGAACCTGTCACAGAAGAATACTCTTCCGTATCTGGGAGAGCTGACTGGGTCATATTCATATTATAGTTATATCTCTGATTGTTATTGTTTTCACTGCCAACAAGACCGGAAACAAGTTTTACTGTTACATCTTTCAAGTCTGTGGCGTTATTGGTTACTATCACATTATATGAAAAATCCACTTTTGTATCATCCAGTATATTCATATTATAGACAGGTTTC
>JBEHWP010000353.1:0-6697 GCA_040217665.1 Vulcanimicrobiota bacterium | reverse complement strand
AATAGAAAAGAAATTACAGGAAGCTAAAAGTAAAGGTTATAAAATAATTTCACTTATTCATCCTAAAGTGATTTTACCACATGGATTTAAATATGGCGAAAATTGTTTTATTATGTATAATGTCTGTGTTCAGCCCGGTGTTGAACTTGGCAATAATGTTTTTGTATGGGGAGGAGCTTTAATCGGACATCATTCAAAAATAGGTGATAACTGCTGGATTACAGGTGGAGCAAATATAGCAGGATCTGTTAAAATAGGTAAAAACTGTTTTTTCGCTATAAATTCTACCGTTGTAAATGAAGTAATTATTGGAAATAAATGTATTATTGGTGCAGGTGCTCTGGTTACAAAAAATTTAGAAGATGAAAAAGTTATTATCGATGAAGCAACTCCAGTTTTCAGGTTAAATAGCAGTCGATTTTTAAGAATTACCAGAATGAAATAGGAATAATATTTTTATGCTTATAGAACTTGATTGTAATAGCTTTGACAGGGTTGAACCATTGTATAGAAGACAAAATCATTGTTTCCCTCTTATACTTGCAGTGATTCAAAAAAAACAAAAGGGACAGGTTTTTGTTGATAGAAGAGAAACTCCTCTTTCTGCTGTTGTTATTACAGATTTTGGGTTTATGTATTTTATGGGGGAAGATGAAAATGAAGAATTTAATCAGGAGTTCATAAGGTTACTTGAGTATAAGATTGGAATTAAACATGGATATTTGCTATGGTATTATCCTTCGGATAGATGGCAACAAAGATTAGAAGCTATTTCTGCTTCCGTCAGGAAGCGTGCAAGGATGAGATTTGATTTTAGAAAAGAAAGAGCAAATTATTTAAATAATAAGCCTGAGGTTCCTGATAATTTTGAATTGAAACATCTGGATTACAGTTTGATACCTAAGACAACAAAATTAGGCATAAATATTACTTCGAGATTCTGGTCATCTGCTGAAGATTTACTGGAAAATGGATTGAGTGTATGCCTTGTAAAGAATGATGAAGTGGTAAGTATTTGTTATGCTGCCTGTATTTCTGATGATCTCGCTGAGATTGATATAGCCACTCAATATGAATATGGAGGTATGGGACTGGCTACGTTTGTTGCGCAGCAATTTATAATTGAATGCCTGAAAAATGGAATTACTCCTACATGGGATTGTTTTGATACCAATGTTCCATCTCTTAAACTGGCTGAAAAACTGGGATTTGTTTTTACTATAACCTATCCGTTTTATACTTTTAATATACCTTTTAAAATTATCTAAATTTTATTTATTCTCATAAAGGGGGATATTAATGAAACAACATTGTACTATTTATGTATGCCCGGAAACAGGAAAAAAACTTAAGTGTCTTCCTGATATAATAGAAGGCGATAATATTATTTCAGGCCGATTGCTCAATGAAAATAATCAGGAGTATTTTATTAAAGATGGCATTCCTGATTTAATTTTCCCCAGAAATCTCAGTGATGAATTGAAAGAAACCCTGGCCTATTACGAAGGAGTGGCAGGTGTTTATGATGATGTGGCAAACCTGACATTTCGTATTCAATATGTAGATGAGACTGAAGCACGAAAAAGTTTTGTGAAACTTATAAATTTATCCCCAGGTTTTCGTGTAATGGAGCTTGCCTGTGGTACAGGAAGAGACTCGGAAATTATTGCCGAAGAACTGGACGAAACAGGAGAATTCTATGTACAGGATCTCAGTCGTTCAATGCTCATGAGGTGTATGGAAAAATTACGTAAATTTTCTGTGCCGGTTGAATATTCAGTAGGTAATGGATGTTATTTGCCGTTCCCTGATAAATATTTTGATGCAGTATTTAGTTTTGGCGGATTAGGAGTTTTTGATGATGTGAGGCGTGCTTTAAAAGAAATAGTTCGTGTTTCTAAGGTTGGAGCTAAAGTGGTTGTCGGGGATGAAAGTATGCCCCCCTGGCTTTATGATACAGAATATGGAAAGATATTATTAAATAACAATTATCTATTTAAAAAAAGTATTCCCTTTGAACAAATACCTGTTGAAGCCCGTGATGTTACAGTTCGGTGGGTAATTGGTGGTGTCTATTATATTATTGATTTTGTTGTTGGAGAAGGAGAACCCAAAGCTGATTTCGATTTAGAGATTCCTGGTAAAAGAGGCGGAACATTGCGCACACGTTATTATGGAACACTTGAAGGTGTTAAATCTGACACCTGCGAATTAGCATATCAGGCCAGAGAAAAGTCCGGAAAAAATATGCATCAATGGCTTGATGATGTTATTAGAGATGCTGCCAAAAGAGAACTGGGAATTGCTTAATGTATTCGGGACATATATAAAATAAATTTCTTAAACCAGGGAGATTATGTTTATGAAATGGATTAAAAAAGGAAGAATTTTTGAAGCGACAGGTAATTTTGGTTGGATGAATTCTCATGCTCAGATACCTGCTATCTTAGTAAAACCTGATATTTTACGAATTTATTTTGCATCTCGCCCTGAACAATGTATTAGTATGACAACGTTTATTGATGTTGATATAGATGATCCTGCAAAAATTATTTATCTTCATGATAAACCAATTCTGGAACTGGGTAGACCTGGAAGCTTTGACGAACATGGCATAATGCCAGGTTATATATGTGAATATCAGGGGCAGGTCTGGTTGTACTATGGAGGATGGAGCCGTAGAACGACTATCCCTTATAGTAACTGGACAGGTTTAGCTATTAGTGACGATGGTGGTATTACATTTCGTCGAGCTTTTGATGGGCCGTTAATAGATAGAACTCCTCTGGAGATTTATTCAGGAGCAGCCTGTTTTATACTCAAGCAAAAGGATAAATGGCATATGTGGTATGGTTCTGGTGAAGAATGGATTAAAGTGGAAGATAAGTATGAAGAATATTATGAGATTAAATATGCCAGTTCCAATGATGGTATTACCTGGATAAGAGATGGTAGAAAAATTTTATCTCATAAGGAATATGAGCCTACGCAGCGCCCAACAGTATTTTTTTATCAGGGAAAATATCATATGCTTTTTTGTTATAGAGGTATGAGAGATTTTAGAGATGGCAAAAATAGCTATAGGATTGGCTATGCCTGGTCAAATAATCTTATAGATTGGATTAGAGAAGATGAAATAGCCGGTATAGAAACCTCAGATAGTGGATGGGACTCTACAATGCTTGCTTATCCTTATGTTGTAAAAGGAAAGGAAAAATTTTTTTTATTTTATAATGGAAATGGTTTCGGTAAAACCGGTTTTGGTTATGCAGAATTGCAGGAATAAGTTTGAGATTAAATTAAAAAAGGATGGACACAATGGAGTATATTGAAGGTAAATTTGAGACAAAGAGATTTTCATTACGTAAAAAACCATATTATGATGGTTTGTCTGAAATTATGTCACTCGGTTACGAAACGCAGGATTTTATTCATCATTTCCCAAGTTTTGTCGGTCACATGACACTAGCTCGTTTTATAGGACTTTATGAACTTTATAAAATGACACTTGGTATATCAGGTCACATAGCAGAAGTCGGGGTTTATAAGGCAGCAGGAACTCTTTTTTTTGCAAAACTGATAAGAATCTTTGAACCGGAATCTCTAACACTTGTTCATGGTTTTGATTGGTTTGAAGGAACTAAACCTACTGAAGAAGAAAAAAATGTAATTGAAGGTTCTTATAAAGAAGATTATCGCAGGGTTATGAAACTTATTAAAGCTCAGAATTTATTAGATATTGTTCATATTCACAAATTAGACCTGAGAACAGAACTTGATCGTTTTTTTGAAGAAAATAAGTATATGCAGTTTAAACTTGTCTTTCTGGACTCAGGTTTATATGAGATAGTTAAGAACTGTATAAAGTATTTTTGGCCAAGATTGACAACTGGAGGAATAATGATATTTGATCAATTCAATCATGAACTGTCTCCTGGAGAAACACGTGCAGTTAAAGAGTTTTTACCAGGAATAAAAATCAATACCCTTCCATATTGCTGGATGCCAACAGCATATGTTATAAAATCGTAACTATTCAGGCTATTTCATTTATTATAAGAAAATAATGAGATAAAATAAGGACTTCTATAATATTAATGAGAATTGCAAAATAATGGTAAAATATACTTCAACTTATTCAAAATGATTTACTGGCAAGGCTTTTATTACTGTTGTGATACCAGTAGCCTGAATAGTAACATAAAATCTTGAATTGATAGATAATATAATGGACCCATAAAATTAGATATAAAAATCGGAAGGATTAAGTTTCAATAATTATGAGAAAACAACATACATCTGAAATGAAAGCAATATTGAAAGAAGAAAAAATGTAAGATAATCAAATTTATTTTATAATTCAGGAGGTATACATGACATTTATTCCATTTAATAAACCGAAGCTTATATATTTTTCGTGGTTAATAGATGAAAATATACCAATTTTCTTATTATATGAACCAATTATAGTAAAGACATTGTCTGAATTTTTTGAAGTAATTGTAATAAAAGGAGACTGTGATTATAAAGAGGTTTGTGATACATATAAACCGGATATAAGTCTTTTTACAAGTGGTATATCTCTGGTCTCGGCCCGTCGTCCTGATATAAAAAATACATCTGCATATCCGGATATACCTAAAATAGGTCTGTTACGTTCAGATACTTTTTGCCCATGCAGAGCAGTATTTCTTTCAGACATGGAATACTGGGGAATAACAACTTTTTTCACTTTTCATACTTCAACAGGGGAATATACACCGGAAATTTTAGATAATTTATTTTATTTCCCTGTATTTGTAGATACAGATTTATTTTATGATTACGGAGAAAAAAAGACAATTCCTGTACTTTTTATAGGAACTAGAAGTAAAATATATCCTTGGAGGCACAACATTAAAAATATTGTTGCTGATTTGTATACCTCTTTAATATACAGGCACTGGGGTTACAGTGAAAAAGGAGCTAAGAGAATGCTTTTTGGAGAGGATTATGCAAAACTTCTTGCTTCTTCCTGGTTTGTTCCTACATGTGGCACAATGTCAAAGTATATTATTAGTCGACAATTAGAAGCTCCTGCTGTTAAATCATGTCTTATAACAGAGAAAACACCGGTTGTTGAAACTTATGGCTTTGTTGATATGGAAAATTGTATTTTAACAGATGGAAGCGATGTGGTTGATAAAATTGAATATCTTTTTTATGAAAATAGAGATGAACTTTTAAAGATAATAGAAGCAGGGCATACCCTGGTTCATACGCGACATACATACAGACAAAGGGATCAGATATTACAATGGTTTAATTTGCATAAAAATTTAAAACTAGGTCAGAGGATTGTTCAGACAGGATTACTCGAGCCTTTTTTGGCAGTTGATGAAAAATCCAATATGAAAAATTTTCATTTATTTAGCAATGGTCTTGACAGGGAGTTATTAAAACAGGGTGATTTGAAACTCCTGACAGGTAATTATGAAGAGGCAGAGTCTCTATATAATAAATGTCTGGAATATTGTAGTTATATGGCTGAACCGAAATTACGTATAGGAATATGCAATCTTTACATAGGTAAACCTCAGGAAGCAATAAAATGGATCTATGAACCTATTCAGCGGGAATTAGAAGACTACCGTGCTTTAGATGTAGACCCTGTAGAATGGGCTTATTATATTATTTCCTGGCTCTGTCTCGGAAGATTGGATGAAGCGAGAAAACATTCGGATAGATTCCCCTCTTTATCCCATATTGAACTGAATAGAACCCGTATTCTGGTTCGGTTGTTACAGAACAGTAATTACAGGTTTGATATGAATTCAGTGGAAGCTCCCGGTACCAGACATAGCATACATCAATTACGTAAATTGAGCTTTGGTGAATGGATTAAAGAGATTTGTTTTATGTTTAGAGCCTGTAAACAATATGATTTTCTGGAATTGTTGGACAATATAATAAAAAAACTTTCATTAAATATAGATATTTCTTCCGAAATATCCGTCGGATATAATGAAATAATCGATAAATTAATTACATCAGGAGATCTGGCTAAAGCCAGGTTATATATTGAAAGTGTTGTGGCAAAACAACCTGATAATAGAGAACTTATGAATTTAAAAGCAGAAATAAAATATAAGTCAGGACAAATAGAAGAGGCCAAAAAGATTTTAGCGGATATCATAGAAAAATGGCCCGATGACACCAGAGCTTTAAATAATCTGGGAGTAATCTTCTGGAAGGAAAATAATATAGAAAAAGCATTGACCTGTTTTATGAAAGTTTTAAAGATTAATCGTGATGACAGAACTACAGTATTGAATTTATGTGAAATATTAATAAGCTTAAATAAATATAAAGAAGCTAAAAATCTCTATTCATCTTATACAGAAAGACACAGGGAAGACAGGGAAATAACCGCCTTGCTGTCAAAACTCGAAGATAAAATATCCGAAGAAGGCCAAAAACATGATAGTCGGATATTAAATAGAGAAAAACCTCTCAGAACTATGGTGAAAAATATTGTTATATCGGGAACAAATTTCTGGAACCCTGGCGATGACTTTGTAAGGGATGGAGTTATCGCAATCTTAAAAAGATTATTTACCGGTTATAGATTAAATTTTTTATTTTATAATTTTAACCAGGATTTTTTCCCTCAGAGTAAATTTACCGGCATAGCAAATATGCTTGCAAAAGGAGATCT
>JBEHWP010000352.1:0-6703 GCA_040217665.1 Vulcanimicrobiota bacterium | reverse complement strand
AGCTTTTTTAATAATATTATTGAAGAATCCCATGGCTACCACTGAATTTTTCAACATTTTTCCGCTTACAATCTCGCCTGCTGTGGAACATCCGAAAAGTATATTTTCAGGGAAAGCTCTGCCTAATTCTGCAGCAAGTTTTTCCTGATCTATATTTGATGATGCAAAATAAATCAGCATCTGACTTTTAAGTCCATAAAACTGTTCTTTTAAATCTTCTATAATTTCGGAAATGGAATTTTTTGTAGAATAGGCTGCAAGGATGTTTTTCATGTTTTAGAATCCTCCATATGTGATATTTTTACACCGAGTTCTCCTGCCATTTTCTCTAATTTCTGAATCACAGGCGGATAATCAATAGATGTATGATTGTATTTATCCGGATGTATGCCCTTTAAAATTAATTTTGTCTTCAGCATTGATACGAGTTTTTCATCACCTTTTCCTCGCTGTGTAATAATGATATCAATTATTTCTTTGATTTTTCCCGCCATATACAGCATCCTCCCTTTGATGGTTTTTCTGTATAATATTTATATCGGTCACAATGTTGAAATATTTACAGGATTTTATATCTTAAATTATAGCATGTTAAATTTTTAATTGCCGATATTAGAAAATTTTAATTTAAAAAATATTTGTAAATATATCTCTTTATTTGTTATTATATATTTATTATACTTTCTCATAAATTATTACATTTTTTTACAGTTTGCAAACACTTTAATAACACTTTGAAGCTAGAATAAACAGGTAGTAAGTTTACAGATTTCCTATGTGCCTGTTACTTAGTACCGCAACAGATAAATTGGTACCCAAAAAATATGGAACACACTCCTGTCCCTGGCCGGGCTCTGGAGGAAAAGATATGCCGTATTAAAAGAGAGTTGTAAATTATATAGACGCAAAATATTAACAATCTGCAAAACCAGTTTGCCACGTAACAGGATCATATCTTTTCCGGAAGAGTCCGGCCAGGGACAGGTTTTAGAAATGGTTACAAACTTATCTGGAACGGTAATCAGGTAAGCATAAATATGTTTTCGTGACACATAAAGGATGAAAGGAGGAAAATATCTATTACATGCTTATGGTCAGCTCAGTAAATAAATTAAGGAGGTAACTATATGATCTACAGAATGTCTGTTGTATTTAACATCTGTTTCTTTTTATTTTTTATCAGTTTACCTGCAGGAGCACAAACTTCGGAAGAATGGGTTAAATACGGAAATCAGGTGTTTGATCAGGGGAAATATGAAGAGGCAATTAAATATTATGATGCGGCTTTAAATGTAAATGCCAGTAATATAGAAGCCTGGTTTAACAGAGGAAGTGCTCTGTATTATCTGGGAAAATATAAAGAAGCAATAAAATGCTATGATAATGTTTTAATTATAGATCCGAATAACTCCTGTGCAAAGGATAATAAAGCTGCTGTTTTACAGGCAATGTCCGGTTCAGGTGGGGATCAACAGACTGCCCGGCAGGCAAATGGTTTTGATTATGTAATCGAGGGAGGCAGAATAGGGCCTTTTCAGATCGGCGGAGTAACAATGGAACAGATAAAAGATGCTCTCGGTAATCCCGGTAAAGTTGAAGATAACAGCGGTGCATCCTGTGTGGTCAGTCATTATCCTGATATTGGTATGATATTTTATTTCAGTTCCGGTCAGGTTTTGTCCAATATTATAACAACAAATCCGAGATTTCAGACTTCAAAAGGCATTAAAGTCGGCTCAAGGATTGACGATGTGAAGAAACTTTATCAGGGCAGCGAGGTTTTGTTAAAACAAACTACACAGTATGATTATATAAAAAATGTAATAGCCAATCCTTTTGGAGTGTATTTGAGTTATACAGGGATCAGATTTATTTTCAGTCCTTCATATACGGTAGTAGGAATTGAAGTGGGACAATGAGGTGTAGACATGCATTATAAATTTAAAGCTATGCAAAAGATGTTATCTGCAGTTGGAATCAGTAATGATTTTTCTCAGAGACCGGTTTTTCAGAAAATTAAACAGGTTGTTTCTGTTCCGGAACCTTCCTCTGAAGAAGTTTTTATTGTTCATAATGAAATGAAAAATATAGAAACTATACTTGTCAGTACTGAAAAGGAAGAAAGAAACAGTACGGTTTCATCGAAAAAACTTAAAGATATTATGTCTCCTGTTAACAGAAAGATAATAGAAGCCATGAAAATATATCTTTCAGCATGGTCCCTGGTTTCAGAATTACATAATATAAAGCCAGAAGAACAGCCTGTAGCCGGCGAAAACATTCCTTCACGAGAAATATCAGAAATATCTTCCGGGGAAAGAGAACAGCCTGTAGTCGGTGAAAACATTCTTTCAGGAGAAACATCGGGAATTCAGACAAAATCGCCGGAAGAGATACAATCAGACAGAGATGAAATGTCTGAAAAGATAATTGCTCTTGCGGAAAAAGCCGAACAGATGTTATGTGAAATTGAAAAGCAAATAACAGAAGTTCTTGATGATAATCCCCTGGAGGGATAATAGGGTGTATAATAAATATTACTTTTCGGATATTTTCTAAATCCTTACGTTCCTGACAGTTAACGTTGTAATTTATCACAATTTGTTGTAATTTATTACAATTCCAGAATATTTCTGACATAAATTTGATTTACAATATTTCCAGAGTAAATGTAATAACTACAGAACATAAGGAGGAACGAAGATGATCGGAAGTATTGGTTATGGTATGCAGGGACAATCAAGTGGAGTCAGAGAGAAGATGCATCAGTTCATGCAGAGCCTCAGCCCTGAAGAACGGCAGGCTTTTCGTCAGTCTCAACAGGGTGGTATGCAGGGTATGAATGGCATGCAACCGCCGCCGCCACCGCCACAGGGCATGCAGGGTATGAATGGCATGCAACCGCCACCGCCACCGGCTATGCAGGGTATGAACTCAATTGGCGGTAATAATTTAACATCTGAAGTGAGACAGAAATTTGAACAATTTGAACAGACGCTCAATCCGCAGGAAAAACAGGAATTGCATATGGTGATGCAGACAAAGAGACAGCAGATGAGCGGTTTTAATGGTATGAGTATGATGTAGAGGATTTTCTCAGGAATGACAATTAAATAACCGTCTCAAATATATTAAATTGTCACGCCTTACGAGAGCATATATGTATTATTTATGTTTACCTCATTATTATAAATTGACTGACCTGCCGGCATAACGGCAGGTTTGACCTTTTTATGGTTACAAAATTTTACATTCTGTCATAAATTGTTACAAAGATAGAAAACTTCTGAAATAAATAGACGTTATAATATATTTCAGTATTTACATTTTATTCCGGAGGGATGATTATGAGTCAGATGGAAGAAGTTATGGAATATGAAGTCAGAGGTCTTGAGAGATTTTTGACGTCAAGGGAGTATAAAAATAATATTTTTGGCTCAGAGTTTTTAGATTCTTTTGAAAGAATTATTGAAACGTTCAGTTCCTCGATTACAGAAATGGAAATTGATAAAGAAATAAGAAAAATACAACTGTTAATATTTAAAATAGATTCGGAAAAAAGTAGCCATGAATTGATGAACTTTATGACAGTAAAGATAAAACAGTTTTTGAACAACTATCTTGTTGCCTATATACTTCTTAAGAGATTAAAGCAGGAAAATAATTTATATCTTCCTTTTACCGGCAAAGAGGAGGAACAGAAACATAATAAGATGAGCAATGCAATAAACCTGGTTAGAAATACGGAAGTTGAATTTAAACATGTTAAAGAATTCATTATTGCCCTGAACATAAGCATTTAATAAAGGTTGTCCTTATGTTATGCTTACGTATCACGAATTTATGCTTACCTCATTACATATATTCTCAGTCCGGACTTATAAAGGAGCGAGGTGACTTATGAAAGAGAAACACAGTACATCATCTCTTATACTGGTGGAGAGATTTATTCATATAATAGAATTATTAAAGGAGATTATAGGAGAAGAGGAACGGTGGAATAAGAGTCTGACAAAACTATATACTCTCAGAAAATTAATCAGATGTGATATGGAACGAGTAAAAATAATGAACACTATTCATACCAGGAAAGAGCTCTCTGCTAAATAGTAAAGGTTATTAATGCTCCCTTATGTCCGGGATTTTCCACCATTATTTTACCTCCATGGAGTGTTATTATTTTTTCTACTATAGCAAGTCCAAGCCCGGTGCCTCCTGTTTCTCTTGTTCTTGAACTGTCTTCTCTGAAAAATGGTTCGAAGATTTTTTCTTTATTTTCTTCCGATATACCGGGGCCCTCATCTTTTATGGAAACTGAAAAATGACCGTTATCTTTTACCAGAATAATGTCAATTTTACCTGATACGGGGGAATAATCAATAGCATTGTTAAGTAAATTTTCAATAACTCTGCTTATTCTATTTCTATCTATAAATACGTGAAGCATATTATTTTTATTTTGAATGTTTATTTTAATATCCTTTTTTTCAATGAATAGTTGAAATTTTTGTATTACCCCTGTAATCAGTTCTTCCAGATTAACTGCTTCTATCTTTAAATTATATCCTTTATCCATCCTGGAGAAATCCAGCAATTCCTTTACCAGTTTTGACATTTCTTCTATATTTTTCGTGAGTTTCTCCACGTTTTTAACAGACGGTATCTGATTTTCATTCACTTTATCTTCAATAAGCTGCACTGCCAGTCTCATTCTGCTCAGAGGTGACCCTAGTTCGTGGGATATATCTGAAATCAACTCTTTTTTCCCTTCTATAATGGCGGAAAGTTCATTTGCCATATGATAGAAAGCTCGTGTCAGTGTTGCAATTTCATCATTACCTTTAGGAGTAATATTGTTTTCTATACCGGTAAAGTCTCCCATAGAAAATTTAAGAGCTTTTTCTGTTATTTCCTCCAGTGGTTTTGTCAGATATCGTACCAGAGGATAGACCAGTATAGAGAGTAATATACTGCAGAATAATAAAATAAAGAGAAATCTTGTTTGAGATATGGGGCGGTGTCTGTGAAAAATTCCTATATAACTGTAGTATGAATCTTTATGTTCAGAAAATAATATAAAAGGCCCTTTGCCGGGGCCTTCATCAAATTCGTCTATTGTATAATCCTGATTATTATTGAGTTTTTTTATGATATTTTCATCAAGGTCTTTTTTATATTTCTCTGTAGTAATTATAATTTTTCCATTTTTATCATAGAGTGATATGTCACAATTTGTTTTTTCAGAAAGACTTCGTAACAGTGACGGGAGGTTTTTTTCAGATGTGTCATAGTTTCTTATATATTCTATAATATATATAACATGCCGGGTCATCTCTACATGAGGAGGTTTATTCATTGGACGAAACAGCATCATCGGAATCAGTACATTTATTATAACTACAACAGCCAGGAAATAAATATATATCTGGAGATACAATTTTGATAATTTAATCAAGTTTATTCTCCTGCGAAAACATAACCTACTCCCCATATGGTTTTTATGAGCTCAGGTTTTTTAGGATCTTTTTCTATTTTCTGACGCAAACGACTTATATTGGCGTCTATGGAGCGATCAAAGGCAGTAAAAGTCTGTCCTCTTGAAAGATCCATGATTTTTTCCCTTGATAATACAATACCTTTGTTTTGAATAAAAATATTTAATATATCAAACTCCAGGGAAGTCAGTTCCAGTAACTCTCCTCTGACAGTAGCCTGTCTCTTTTTTAGATCCAGTTTTACTGTTTCTCCATTTATTTCTTCTGTTACATGTGTTGTGTCTACCTTTTCCTTTCTTCTTATGACAGCTTTAATTCTTGCCAGTAATTCTCTGGGATTGAAAGGTTTCGGAATATAGTCATCGGCTCCCATCTCCAGGCCGAGAATCCTGTCTACTTCATCGCCTTTTGCTGTTAACATAATTACAGGAAGATAATTGTATTCATTATTTATTTTTTTTAAAACTTCAAGACCGTTCATTTTTGGCATCATTACATCCAGTATTGCTATGTCAAATCTGTCTTCTTTTATCATTTCAAGGGCTTTTTCTCCGCAGTTTGCTTTATAGACTTCCATGTCATTATTTGTCAGATATTCTTCGAGAAGTTCAAGGAGTTCCTTATCATCATCTATGAGTATTACCTTTAACATAATAATCCCCCTTTTTTATATCAGTCAACAGTGACCCCTTATCAGTTATGTTTCCATTCACTTTTTACTCTACTGACCTGACCATAAACATTACCGCTCCAGATAAGTTCGTAAACATTTTATTAGCCTTTGCCTGTCAGGCTTTTACGAAGAAAAATCATTTGCCTTATATAATTTGTTTTCCAGACAATAAATTAGCCCTTCTTTAATTTTTAATTCTATATAAAAAATTAATTTTTCTTCTCCAGAGCCTGCCAGGCAGAGGCTTTTTATGGATACCTTTTTACCTGTTACGATAATATGTAATAAAAGCTTTCCTCATGCCATGCGTTACGCGTTACGAGAGTATGTATATATTATCACAGTAAAGTACTTATAATTATAACGCCTCTTTAAATAAATATACAGTTTATTTTACAATTTCTTACAAAGTTTTACAAAATTTATGATTTTCAGTGTTTTACCGGTTTAATATAATGTTTCTATTACCCGTGTCGCCAATTCGACAGGTAATATTACATTTTGTTACATGTTTTTACATTTTCAAAAAACTTCT
>JBEHWP010000351.1:0-6715 GCA_040217665.1 Vulcanimicrobiota bacterium | reverse complement strand
TAAGAGCCGGATTCGTTATCAAAGGTTCTGTATTTATATTTCTTTTTTCCTCTTCAAGTTTTTGTATATCTATATGTAATTTTTCAATATAGTCAGAGATATGAGGACTTTTTTCCATAAACTTTCTCCCTTTTTATTGGTGAAAAGTGAAAGGTGAAAAGAAATAATTACCTTTATGTATTACTCACTACTCACTACTATATATGTAGAAGTGAATAAAACTTCTTAAATAATTATAATTCTTTCACAGATAAAATTCAAGTTTTTTCTAAACTTACTTCTTAATTATCATAAAAATAACTAAAACATAGTATATAAATAACGATAAAATAATAAAGGAATTTACAGAGGTATGAAGAATTTAAAAGTTTACTTTAAAGTCTATAAATAGTCTGCCTCGCGTGACGCGTCAAGCGTCACGCGTCACGATCCCAAGGAGGTATTTAAAATTGAAAAAAGCCCTTATTACAGGAATAACAGGCCAGGACGGCTCTTATCTTGCAGAACTTCTCCTGTCAAAAGGATATGAAGTTCATGGAATAATCAGAAGAGCTTCCGGATTTAACACAGGAAGAATAGATCATATATATAAAGATCTTCATGAAAAAGATGTTACATTGAAACTTCATTACGGAGACATGACAGACTCGAGCAATCTGAGCAGATTGATTGAAAAATTAAGGCCTGATGAAATATATAACCTTGCAGCCCAGAGCCATGTAAAGGTATCTTTCGAACTGCCCGAATATACGGGAAATGTCGATGCCCTGGGAACCCTGAGGCTCCTTGATGCAATAAGAGAAGCAAGGATTTCTACAAAGGTATATCAGGCCTCTACAAGTGAGCTGTACGGTATGGCTCCTGAAATCCCTCAGACGGAAACAGACAGATTTTATCCGCGCAGTCCCTATGCATGTGCAAAGCTCTACGGATACTGGATAACTGTAAATTACAGAGAAGCCTATAATATGTATGCCTGTAACGGTATACTCTTCAATCACGAATCCCCTCGAAGAGGAGAGAGGTTTGTTACAAGGAAGATTACAAGAGCCATAGCAAAAATAAAAGAAGGAAAACAGGACAGGCTATATCTTGGAAATCTGAATGCCAAGAGAGACTGGGGCTATACACCTGAATATGTTGAGGCCATGTGGCTTATGCTCAACCAGAAAGACCCTGATGATTTTGTTATAGCTACAGGAGAAACTCACACTATAAGAGAATTTATAGAGGAAGCTTTTACTTACTCAGGCTATGATATAACCTGGGAAGGTGAAGGAATTAATGAAAAGGTTATAGATAAGAAAACAGGCAATATACTTGTAGAAATAGATCCTTCATATTTTCGTGCCACAGAAACGGAAATTTTAATAGGTGATTACAGTAAAGCTAAAAAGAAAATGGGATGGGAACCGAAGGTAAAATTTAAAGATCTTGTAAGAATAATGCTCGATGCAGACATAAGAAAAAGAGGACTTATTCCTCCGGGAGACGGAGACAGAATAATAAAGGAAAAATTTACTGTGAAATGGTGGGGTGGAGACTGATGGAATTCTGGAAAGATAAAAAAGTGCTCCTTACGGGAGGACATGGATTTCTCGGATCTTTTATCCATGAGAAATTGCTCCATAGAGGCGTAAAGGAAGAAAATATAAGAATACCTGATATTAAAGATTTTGATCTGAGGGTTATGGATAACTGCGTAAAATCTGTCAAAAATATGGATATTGTCATACATCTTGCTGCTTCCGTAGGAGGCATAGGTTTTAATAAGAAATATCCTGGCACACTTTTTTATGATAATGCCATAATGGGTATTTCCCTTATTGAAGCGGCAAGAATAGAGGGAGTGAAAAAATTCGTTGCTCTTGGCACAATCTGTGCCTACCCCAAATTCACTCCTGTGCCTTTTAAAGAAGAAAACCTCTGGGACGGATACCCTGAGGAGACAAATGCACCTTACGGAGTGGCAAAGAAAATGCTTCTCGTTCAATGTCAGTCATACAGGGATCAGTACGGGTTTAACGGCATATATCTGCTTCCTGTCAATCTCTACGGCCCGAAGGATAATTTCCATCTTGAACACTCCCATGTAATACCTGCTCTCATAAGAAAAATGGTTGATGCAAAGAAAAAAGGAGAGAAAGAGGTTACAGTATGGGGTACAGGAGAGGTATCAAGGGAATTTCTCTATGTGGAAGATGCGGCAGAAGGTATATTACTTGCGTCAGAGAAATATAATAAAAGTGACCCTGTAAACCTGGGAGTGGGGAAAGAAATAAAGATAAAGGATCTTGTAGAACTGATAGTAGAACTTACAGGTTATAAAGGACAGATTATCTGGGACACTTCGAAACCGGACGGCCAGCCCAGAAGAAGCCTGGATGTACAGAGGGCAAAAGAAGAGTTCGACTTTCTGGCTAAAAAAGATTTTAAAGAGGGTCTCAGAGAGACGATTAAATGGTATGAGGTGAATAGTGAGTCGTGAGTCGTGAGTCGTGAGACGTGAGTCGGGGAAAGTGAAATAGTGAAACGTGAAAAGTAGGCCCCCCCTGTGGTCGCCCGGTACCGGTGAAAATACGCATCACGCATCACGCATTACGCATTACGCATTACGCATCACGCATCACGCATCACGCATCACGCTTTAAAAGGAGAAACCAATGACTGCAGCACTGGCAGAAGAAAAGAAAAAAACAGAATTTACAATAGTCATAGAAGCAGGCCGCACCGAAAAGGAATACTGGAAAGACCTGTGGCGGTACAGGGAATTATTTTATTTCCTGGCATGGAGGGATATTCTGGTACGGTATAAACAGACTGCCATAGGTGTGGCATGGAGCCTTATAAGACCGCTTCTTACCATGATCGTCTTTACGGTAATCTTCGGGAAACTGGCAAAATTACCTTCTGAAGGTGTTCCCTATGCCATACTGGTTTTTGCTGCCATGCTTCCCTGGCAGTTCTTTTCAAATGCACTGTCTGAGGCAAGTAACAGCCTTATTACAAATTCAAATCTCATATCAAAGGTTTATTTTCCCAGGCTTGTTATTCCTACAAGTTCCGTTATAGTAAGTTTTGTTGATTTTCTCATTTCTTTTGCCATTCTTATTGTAGTAATGGTTTATTACAGATTTGTTCCCGACTGGAAGATAATTACCCTTCCATTGTTTATAATCCTTGCCTTCGGTGCCGCCATGGGTGCCGGTCTCTGGATTGCCACTTTCAATGTAAAATACAGAGATTTTCGCTATATAGTGCCATTTATAGTTCAGTTCGGACTATATATATCACCTGTAGGGTTCAGCAGTTCTATTGTCCCTGAAAAATGGAGGCTTATTTATTCACTCAATCCTATGGTAGGTGTAATAGACGGTTTTCGATGGGCCATTCTCGGAAGAGGTGTGGAAATCTACTGGCCGGGATTTATCGTTTCCGTTTCTCTTGTTCTGATACTCCTCTGGAGCGGGATCTGGTATTTTCGGAAAACGGAAAAAGTCTTTGCCGACGTAATTTAATTTCTATACAAAAACAATTTCTTCCATAGAAATAACCCTGGATGCATATAAAAGAGAGGCTTTAATATCTTCCTCTGTTAAGAAAGGATACTCTTTCATAAGGTCATCTGCTGACTGTCCGTAAGCAAGTTTTTCAAGTACCAGTTCAACAGGCATTCTTGTTCCTTTTATAACAGGTTTACCGAACATAATTTTTGGATTTATTTCTATTTTAGACAGTAAATCATTTTCATTCATCTATTAATCCCCCTTTTATAAATTGATAAACCTTATTTTATTCTCTGTAACTACAACAAAATGTCTCTTTAATTTATCAGGCTCTATCAAAATTTTATGAAGAAGATTTATTTTTTCTTTTACATTCTGACCTTTAACCCGTAAAAGTAATATGCCTGAAGAAAGTAATTTCTGCCTGAATACAATTTCTCCAAAATCTTTATCATTTGTTATCAGAATTCTATTTTCTCTATGGGCTATCTTTAAAATTTCCGTATCTTCAAGGTACGGGTTTAATTCTACTATCCACATTACATCGTACGACATGTTTCTCAATTCATCAACTATACTTTTCTCAACATTTACATCTGCAATAAATTTCATATTTATAAATTTCCTTCAGAAGAATACAATACACTTTCTTTCAGCTTCTATCATCCCTGATTTATTTTATTATATCATACAAAACGATATTTTACTTAAAAGGTATATAAAAATTCTATTTATTAAAAACACAATCTCTGAAGGATCTTCAGGGCCAATTCAGAAGTATTTTATAATAGTTCTGTGAGAGGTGTTATATTTATGAATGAAAAAGAACAGTGGCTGAGAGGCCCTAAAGCAAAACAGAGCGCACAGACGGGATGGCGTGAGACAGAGGAAATGCTCAAAAAACAGAAACTTAAAACTTCCGGTCCGGCAGACAGGGGACACATTTCCACGCCTCAGCCGGCACAGCCTTTTATTCCCGATGAGGAATTCAGCTATCAAAAACCGGCAGGGTCAAAGCTGTTCCTTCCTCCCATGAAAAAAGGAAACATTTCTCACAGTCTCGACCTGGATATTGATATTATACCGCACGATTATCAGGAAAAAGCAATCTTTCAGTCATACTTATTGAAAGTTCCTTCTGAAGAAGAAGAAAGTTCTTTTGAATATTATGAGACACCGGAAGAAGAGGAAGAAGAATTCATTGAACAGGAAGAACCTGTAAAGGAAGAAACACCTCAAAAGGGAGCAAGATATTATCTGGAAAAAATGGTATCCTATTCGCCGTCTGATCATCTTACGGAACTCATGTTCAGAGAACTGGAAGCTCTGGGAGAGGTGCTCATAAGCGAATGTCAGGAATTCGGCATAGGGCTGATTATATTCGAGGAATACAGGAACCTGACGGAAATAAAAATAAACGACATCCATCCCTTCCCGCCGGGAACAAAGGTAAGGGACGGGAGAGGATGGGACGTGGTAAGAGGTGCCTATAATCCGCAGCACAGAATGATGTTTATGGCGGAAGAACTCATAACAGGCATACCGGGAGGTGTTACCATACATGAATTCGGCCATGCCTATGACCATGCATGGATGGCTACCAATGATATGCAGTTCCCCTTCTCCGTATTCCTGTGGAATCAATTCTATCACGAAGGTATGTTTATCAGTGAATATGCTTCCACACAGCCGAAGGAATATTTTGCAGAATCCCTTGAAGCATATTTTAATCCGAAGAAAAAAGATATACTGAGAAAATGTGATCCCAGGATGTACGGCTTTATAAAAAATATTATAGCAGGAGTCCATAAGAAGAAAAAAGGTAACAGTTAACGTAACATTTCTACTGGATTATAACGTATTTTCATATTTCTAACAGAACTATACAAATTACTATGTGTACCTTTTTTACATCACGACTCACGTCTATAAAACCATAGGGTCACCCTTAAAAAATAAAAGTCCTTCCTTATAGATTATCTTTAACAGGATTTAATTATTCCTTATAGAAATATATATTACAGGTTAATTCATTTAAGAGGTACATATGGAACCGGCAGAATATAAAGAGCTAAAAGAAAAATATGACAGTTATATACAGAACGCTCCCGATGGTATCTTTGTTGTAAACAGCAAAGGAAAATTCCTGGAAGTCAATAATGCTGCATGCAATCTTACAGGATATTCATCTGAGGAACTGCTCAGGATGAATATAATGGATCTTATCCCCCGGGAAGACTTCAAGAAAGCACTGAGACATTTTGCAAAAGCCAGACGTAATTCAAGAACAAGCAGGGAATTGTCATGTAAAAGAAAAGATTCTTCTTTATGTTATCTATTAATAGAAGGCGTAAAGGCAGGGACAGACAGATATATAGGATATTGCAAAGATATAACAAAAAGTAAAGAACTTAAAGACGAATTGATAAGAACCAGGGAATTTCTTAATAATATTATAAATGCAGTGGCAGATCCTATTTTTGTAAAGGATGAGCAGCACAGATGGATTGTATTAAATGATTCTTTCTGCAAGTTCATGGGCTATAAAAAAGAGGAACTGATAGGGAAATCCGATCATGATTTCTTTCCTCCTGAAGAAGCAAAAGTGTTCTGGGAGAAAGATGAACTGGTTCTTTTATCGGGAGAAGAAAATGAAAATGAAGAATATTTTACAGATGCAGGACATATAACCCATACAATACTCACTAAAAAATCTGTCTTTACCAATAAAGACGGGAAAAAAGTGCTTGTAGGTACCATCAGGGATATTACGGAAAGAAAAAAGGCGGAAGAAGAGAGAATAAGACTTGCAAGGGCAATCGAACATGCTGCCGAATGCGTCATAATAACAGACAGTCATGGCTGTGTTCAGTATGTAAATCCTGCTTTTGAAGAAATTACCGGTTATAAAAAGGAAGAAATTCTTCAGAAAAGTATTTTTGTTATAGAAAATAAAAAAATGGATGATGTCTACTCTGATGAAATATGGGAAACTATCAGTAAAGGACATGTATGGACAGGGAATATTATAAATCAGAAGAAAGACAGAACACCCTATGAGGTAGAAACATCAATCTCTTCTATAGAAAATACATACGGTGCCGTTATAAATTATATATGTGTTGCAAGAGATGTAACAAATGAAAAAAGGCTTGAGAGACATGTACGTCAATCACAGAAGCTGGAAGCAATAGGAACACTTGCAGGCG
>JBEHWP010000350.1:0-6741 GCA_040217665.1 Vulcanimicrobiota bacterium | reverse complement strand
ATCATGCTAATTTACGCTATAAATCAATAAAATATACTTGTGCTGCCGTGATATTTTTTGCCCTTCGGGGACTTCGTTGCTCCGGAGCACCAGGCAGGCAGACTACTATGTTTAAAGCTAAATACTATAATTAACAATATAAAGATGCTTAGAAAAATATATAATATAAGAAAAATTACTCAGTATTGCAAAAACAAGAGGGATTTGTTAAATAAAAGTAGAATTTAATAATATTTTCAAGGGAAGGTTTGTAAAATACATGCCAAGAATTTTTGATAACATTAACCAGGAGCTCCTTCCTGCTCTACGTGAAACAATTAAACTATCCAATAGATCAGACTTCTGTGTCGGTTATTTCAATCTCCGTGGATGGAAAGAAATTTCATCTTACATAGAAAATTGGTCCGGCGGAGAAGGCCACTGCTGCCGTCTTCTTGTAGGAATGCAAAAACTTCCGCAGGAAGATCTCAGACACTCCATGAAAATTCTGGCGGAAGATTTTATAAATATTGATAATCAAACTGCTTTTCGACTTAAGAAAAAACTGGCAGAAGATTTCAGAGAACAATTAACCTTCGGTATTCCAACCAATGATGACGAAGCAGGTTTACGTAATCTTGCTTCTCAAATCAAATCAAAAAAAGTAATTATAAAATTATTCCTCAAACACCAGTTACATGCGAAACTCTATCTCCTGTTTCGTTCTGATCCAATAAATCCTATAGTAGGCTACCTGGGAAGCAGTAACCTTACTTTTTCAGGCCTTAAAAAACAGGGAGAACTGAATATTGATGTCCTGGATCTGGACGCATGCCAGAAACTATCTAAATGGTTTGAAGATTGCTGGACAAATCGATGGTGTATTGATATATCATCCGAATTAATTCAGATTATAGAAGAAAGCTGGGCAAGAGAAAAATTAATTCCTCCATATCATATTTATCTCAAGATGGCCTATCACCTGTCCCAGGAAGCCCGTGCCGGTCTTTCTGAATTTCGAATACCAAAAGACTTCGGTCAGAGGCTTTTTGAATTTCAAACAGCAGCAGTGAAGATAGCAGCTCATCACCTGAATAAACGTGGAGGTGTACTCATAGGTGACGTAGTCGGCCTGGGTAAAACTCTTATGGCTACAGCTCTGGTTCGTATCTTTGAAGATGATCTCGGATATGAAACTCTTATCATATGCCCGAAAAATCTGGTAAAGATGTGGGAAGACTACAGAGATACATACCGAATGGGAGCAAGAATTCTATCTATTACACAGGTTACAAAAGAATTACCCGACATGAGAAGATTTCGTCTCATAGTTATAGATGAAAGTCATAATCTCAGAAACCGCCAGGGTAAACGTTACAGAGCAATACAGGAATACATTCAGGAAAATGAAAGTAAAGTTATTCTCTTATCAGCAACCCCTTATAATAAAACTTATCTGGATCTATCAAATCAGTTAAGGTTATTTATAAGAGAAAATCAGGATCTGGGAGTGAGACCGGAACAGTATTTAAAGAAAGACCTTCAGGGCAGTGAAACAGAGTTTATTCGTCGTCATCAATGTTCACTCAGAACTTTGCCTGCATTTGAACACAGTCTTTATGCTGATGACTGGCGTGAATTGATGCGTCTCTATCTTGTAAGAAGGACAAGAAGCTTTATCCAGGAAAACTATGCAGAGTTAGATAATAACAAAGGGCGGAAATTTTTAACCTTTCAGGATGGTACAAGATCATATTTTCCTGAAAGAAAACCGAAAACGGTAAAATTCAAAATAGATGAAAATAATACGGAAGACCAATATGCAAAACTATACGCACAGGAAGTAGTAGATATAATAAATCAATTAAATCTCCCCAGATATGGCCTGGGCAACTATGTTCCGGCAAAGCCAAAAGAATTACCGACAAAAGAAGAGAAAGAACTGATAGAGAATCTTTCCCATGGCGGAAAGAGATTGATGGGCTTCTGCAGAACAAATCTATTTAAAAGACTTGAAAGCAGTGGATATTCATTTCTCCTTTCTCTTGAAAGGCATATACTCAGAAATTATATTTTTATTTATGCCATAGAAAATAAACAATCTATACCTGTAGGCACACAGGAAGCGGAATTACTCGATACACGATTAAAAGATGAAGATTATACAGATCTGTTTGAAGATGAAGATGATGAAGGAAACAACTCAATTTCTGATAACGGTGAAATAAAAGCTGCAGAAGATTTCTGGAATAAAGCCGGAATAATCTATAGTTCCTACACAACTAAATACAGAAAAAAATTTAAATGGATAAGATCGTCTCTGTTTAATAAAACTCTTCTGAAAGATTTGAAATCCGATACAGAAGCTCTTCTGAATATTCTGGCACAATGCAGCAAATGGGATCCTTTCAAAGATGAAAAATTAAAATCCCTTATAAAATTATTAAACAAAAAATATAAAAGTGAAAAAGTTCTTGTATTTACACAATTTGCAGATACAGCAAGGTATATAGAAGAGCAATTGAAGGTAAGAAATATATCTGCAGCAGCCAGCGTTACAGGTGAGTCTTCAGACCCAACAGACCTTGTCTGGCATTTCAGTCCTGTAAGCAATAATAAAAATATCCCTGATGAAGAACAATTAAGAATTCTGATTGCTACCGATATACTCAGTGAAGGGCAGAATCTTCAGGACTGTTTTATAGTCATCAATTATGATCTGCCCTGGGCAATTATAAGACTTATTCAGAGAGCAGGAAGAATAGACAGAATAGGACAGCAATCTGAAAGTATCTACTGTTATTCCTTCCTCCCGGCAGAAGGTGTGGAACGTATTATAAGACTCAGGGAAAGAGTAAGGCAGAGACTCAGGGAAAATGCAGAAGTTGTCGGTACAGATGAAGCATTTTTCGACGATGACAGAAATGACAGAGCAATTATAGATCTTTATAATGAAAAATCAGGAATACTTGACGGAGACATTGATACAGAAGTAGACCTTGCCTCCTATGCCTATGAGATATGGAAAAATGCCGTAACAAAAGAGCCTGATTTACAAAAGACTATTCCATCACTACCTTCTGTTGTATATTCTACGAAAGCATTTGTAAGGGCCCACTGCCGTGCGCCCCTGCATGAGGTTCTCACTTACATTCGCACAGGAGAAGGTAATGATGCTCTGGCCTGGATAGACGGGAATGGAAAAAGTATAACTGAATCTCAATTTGCAATACTTAAAGCAGCAGAATGTCTCCCTGATACAGAAGCCCTGCCAAAACATAAGAATCATCATAAACTTGTAAAATCAGCTCTTCTTGCAGTAATTGAAGAAGAAAAATCTGTAGGAGGACAACTTGGAAGACCATCAGGAGCGCGTTTCAGAGCCTATGAAAGATTAAAATCCTATCTGGAAGAAGTAAAAGGCACTTTATGGGAACTGCCCGGTCTATCAAAAGCTATTGATGAAATTTACCGACATCCCCTCCGTCAGATTGCCGTAGATACACTGAACCGCCTGTTACGGTCAGGTATTTCAAATGATAAACTTGCAGAACTGGTTATTGCTATGAGAGAAGAAGGCAGATTATGTATTATTAACGAAGAGGAACAAAAACAGGAACCTCTTATCATATGTTCTATGGGACTTATTATGGATTGATTTTTGTATATAAAAAGATATAATTGAATCAGGCAGGTGATTATTTATGAAAACAAGAATTAATGTTAATCCTCAGATTCATTTTGGTAAACCCTGTGTATCAGGAACTCGAATTCCTGTTCAGAATGTACTGGAACTGGTTCGTGAAGGATTTGCTTTTCAGGAAATAATAAAGGATTACTATCCTGATCTTCAGGTAGAAGATATCCGTGCCTGTATCCAATATGCAATTGATATTGTATCATCTGAAGATATACATTTAGAGGCAAGTGCATGAATTTTCTTTTAGATCAGGATGTATACTCTGTAACAGGGAAATTTCTTAAAAATCTCGGTCATAATGTTATAACAGCCAGAGAGATAAATTATTCTCAGGTAAGCGATCTGGAGCTACTTCATAAAGCTCAGGAAATAAAAAGAATTCTTGTAACCAGAGACAGAGATTATGGGAGTCTTGTTTTTGTAACGGGTTCTGGCACAGGAGTCATTTATCTTCGTATCTCTCCTTCAAATATACCGGATGTGCATAATCAACTTGAAAAAGTCGTTAAATCTTATTCTGAAGAAGACTTGAAGAAATCTTTTGTTGTAGTTGATAGCAATAAATACAGATTCAGAAAATTGAATTTACAGGGAGGCTAAAATGTCAGTTTTAATAGATAAAGCCAGATGTCAGAAATATCTGAAAGATTTTGATTTAAAAAAACTTTTTATTCAGGAACTTGGCTGGGATCATCATTCAGCCAGTCTGGAAATACCTCTTAATAATCATTTTTATAACCTTTCTGCCATTGCTCAGAAGAGAGGCATGACGGCTTTTATCTGTTCTCCTTATGAAGATGGTTTGATACCGGAGAATTCTATCAGATGTAAAATAGAAGCACAGGTAGAAAAATCATACCATGAGCATTTTATAATATATACTGATAAAAACAAAACTACTCATTTGTGGCAATGGGTAAGAAGAGAACCTGGCAAACCTCTGGCAAGAAGAAATCATAAATACACAGTTAATCAACCCGGGGATTCACTGATTCAAAAACTTCAATCTATTGCTTTCAGCCTGGAAGAAGAGGATGGTTTGACTCTTCCTGATGTAACCAGAAGGGTAAAAGGAGCCTTTGATCTCGATAGAGTTACAAAACGTTTTTATGACCGTTTCAAAAAAGAACATTCTCAATTTCTGGGTTTTATAAAAGGAATTACCGGGAGTTTCGATAAAGAATGGTATGCCTCCGTAATGCTAAACCGTTTGATGTTTGTATATTTTATCCAGAAGAAATCCTTCCTTGATAATGATCGTGATTACCTCAGAAATCGCATGAAAATGCTGCAGGAAAAAAAAGGAAAAAACAAATTTCTCAACTTTTACCGTCATTTCCTTCTGAAACTTTTTCATGAAGGACTGGGGAAACAGGAGCATTCTGCAGAACTTGACGAATTAACAGGCAAGGTTCCATATCTTAACGGAGGATTATTCTTACTTCATCCCATTGAAGAGAGATATTCTGATATAGAAATCCCTGATGATGCTTTCTCTAAAATCTTTGATTTTTTTGATCAATACCAGTGGCACTTAGATGAAAGACCTCTTAAAGCAGATAATGAAATAAACCCTGATGTACTGGGATATATATTTGAAAAATACATCAACCAGAAACAAATGGGGGCCTATTATACAAAAGAAGATATTACCGATTACATAAGTAAAAATACAATTATTCCTTTTCTTTTTGATACTGCAGAGAAAAAAGCAGGAAAATATTTTAAAGATTCTGTATGGAAATTACTTCAGGAAGATCCTGACAGATATATTTATGATGCAGTCAAAAAAGGTATGGATGAAGAATTACCTGATGAAATAAAAGCAGGTCTTAAAAATGTGTCAAAAAGATGGGAGTGGAATAAACCTGCACAGGAAGATTTTGCTCTTCCTACTGAAATCTGGAGAGAAGTTGTATCAAGAAGAAATCGTTATGAAGAAGTCTGTTCAAAAATACTTTCAGGAGAGATTCGTTCCATAAATGATTTTATTACATATAATCTTAATATAAGGCAGTTTATCCAGGATGTAATAGAGAACTGTGAAAATCCTGAACTTTTGAGAGCTTTCTGGCATGCTATAGAAAAAGTGACAGTTCTTGACCCTACCTGCGGCTCAGGAGCATTCCTTTTTGCTGCGTTAAATATCCTTGAACCACTCTATGATGCCTGTCTTGATCGTATGCAGATTTATCTGGAAGATTTAGATTCTTCAGGAGAAAAACACAGACCGGAAAAATTCAGCGATTTTAGAAATATTTTATCTCAAATAAAGAAGCATCCAAACAGAAAGTATTTTATTTTTAAATCCATCATTATAAATAATCTCTTTGGTGTGGATATCATGGAAGAAGCAGTGGAAATATGTAAATTGAGATTATTTTTAAAGCTCGTAGCACAGGTAGAAAGTGTAGATAATATAGAACCCTTACCGGATATTGATTTTAATATAAGAGCAGGAAATACCCTTGTAGGGTTTGCAACCTATGAGGAAGTACAGAGAGCTGTTACAGGTAAACTGGATTTTGATAATACTATGGGAAAGATTGAAGAAAAAGCCGGAGATGTAGATAGATTATTCGGGCATTTCAGGAAAATGCAGACTGAACATGGTATGAATTCCAGAGATTTTTCCGGGGCAAAGATACAGTTAAGAGATAGACTGAAAATACTGGAAGATACACTTAACAGATATCTTGCCGGGGAATATGGAGTGGACGAAGGAGATAAAACTGCTTATGAGAAATGGCTTTCAAGTCATCAGCCTTTTCACTGGTTTATTCAATTTTACGGGATTATTAAAGCCGGTGGTTTTGACGTTATTATAGGGAATCCGCCTTATGTGGAGTACAGCAAGGTTAAGAAGGATTATAGTGTAAAGGGATATAAAACTGAAAGCTGTGGGAATTTATATGCCTTTATTGTAGAACAAGTTAGTAAAATACTTAATTATAATGGTAGATTAGGCATAATTATTCCGGTAGCTTCTGTCTGTACAGATCGTTATTTACCATTACAACAAATGTTAATTAAATTAGGTTTTCTAGCTATAAGTAGTTTTA
>JBEHWP010000349.1:0-6757 GCA_040217665.1 Vulcanimicrobiota bacterium | reverse complement strand
GATTCACAGTGGGCAACACTTTTATCCTCTGACAGAGGCATAAAGAGATTTATAAACCTGAAACTCCATGAAGCATATTTTGCTATGGATGAAATAAATGAACAGGATATATTAAATTACTATCCTGTAAGAACATACCCTCTCGTTTATGATGATAAAAACAGAGTGATTTTTTACAAAATATACGGAAAAGAAATTTTGAATGACACAGATAGCAGGCTTTATGAATATTCGTCCGGTAAAAGAACTTTTGGAGAGATTCTCAATATGGCGAAAGAACAGCTATTTAAAGAACTGTCGTCAGAAGAAGTTTATAAGAGAGTGAAAGATTTTTATGTGACTGTAGATAAATTATACGGTATAATTTTTTCGAAAATTTAGATGGTGAGTTGTGAGTCGTGAATCGTGAATGGTGAAAGATGAAAAGTGAATCCTGCCCGTCACGGATTACGATTAACGTGAAAAGTGGTTGATGGAAATTTTACGGAAAGTGGTAATATTATGAAGCCATATAACAATATTGACAAAAATTTAAAAACTATTCTTTTTATATCTCTCGGATACAGTTATGGCGTAACCTTCGACAAAAGTTCCTGTTATGTCCAGTTAGGACTGCTTTATCTCGCCACAGTGCTGAGACAGAAAGGTTATAAAGTAAGCCTTATATACAGTGACTATCCCGATGTTGACGAAATAATTGAAAGAATAAAATCCAGTCATGTCGCCATGGCCGGATTTTATACCACTACGGAAAATATATATCGTTCTCTTAAATGTGCCGATATGCTGAAAGTGTATTGCCCTGATTTAATCATTATGATGGGCGGGCCCCATGCGAGTGTTATGGATAAACACTTACTGGAAACATATAAACATATTGATATTATAGCAAGGGGAGAGGGGGAAAATACTGTAATTCAACTGGCAGAATATTATTTTGAAGGAAAAAATTCTCTCGATCATATAAAAGGCATAAGTTATAGAAAAAATGATAAAGTTGTACAAAACGGTGATAGTCCGTTCATTGATGATCTGGACAGTCTTCCCATTCCCGATAGAGATTTACTGGAAGAACCTTTAAGGAGTTTTGATATTATGTTTCCCAGGATAATAACAGGCAGAGGGTGTCCATTTAAATGCACCTTCTGCTATGAAGGTTTTCTGGGAAGTTCCTACAGGATGAGAAGTGCCGAACATGTGCTGAAGGAAGTAAAATATCTTTATAAAAGAGGAGACATAAGTTATCTCAGATTTCTGGATGACACATTCACCGTAAATCCTCAGAGAACCATGAAGATCTGTAAAGGTCTCAGAGATATGTCCGAAGAGGGAACAAAATTCATATGGTTTGCAGAAGGGAGAGTCGATGTACTTTCCAGATACCCCAGACTTCTTTATGCAATGAGCCTCGCCGGTCTTGCAGTGCTTCAGATTGGTGTTGAATGTTCAGAACAGCAGGTTCTGGATATGTACCAAAAAAATATAACTCTCGAAGAGATTGAAGAAGTGGTCAGAACGTGTAATTCTGCATTGATACCTTCCGTATCCATAAATTTTATCATAGGAGGCCCTCTTGAAAGCAGAGACCTTTACAGAAAAAATCTGGATTTTGTAAGAAAACTTATGAAGCTGGCTCCTGGGAGATTGAATATAACTTCCACCCTTCTTGTGCCTTTCCCGGGAACAAAGATTATGAAAGAACCTGAAACATTCGGCCTTAATATTATAGACAATAAATGTATAACCGGTATGACGAATGATACATGTTTCTGTGAAAATGAATCTTTAAACTGCTGTGAAATAACGTGCATAAAGAGGGATTTTGACAGGGAAGTATGGAAAATAATGGCGGAATTGTCGAGAGATGTCCCATATGATATGATTTCTCAGAATTTTTCTCTCAAATCGAGCGGTATAGAAACACCATGGGCAGCTCTTTTTTCAGATGATACAGGCATAAGGAGATTTTATAATCTTAAACTTCATAAGATAAACCTGTCTTTCAGTGAAGTGAAAGAAGATGATCTTTCAAATTATTACCCTTCAAGAACCTATCCATTATTCTATAACGAGGATAACAGAATTGTTTTACATAAGGTTTACGGAAAAGAAATTCTTGATGATACAGGAAGCAGACTCTATGAACTTTCTTCCGGTAAAAGAACTTTTAGAGAAATTCTTCATATAGCGGAAGAGAAAATTTTTACATATAGAGATTCTTCATCGGTTTATGAAGAAGTCAAGAAATTTTACAGACTTATGGAAAAATTATGTGCAGTTATATTTCTAAAGGTCTAGAAAATTACTGTAAGTTGCCGTGGGAGCAGTCACTCATAATGTATAACCTCTATAGTCAATACCATTTTTTTATCCTGTCATAAATATCTGACGATTTATCAGGAAATTTGTAGCCTTTTTTCAATAATTCCTGATTTTCTTTCACCATTTCGAGTTCTTTCTCCCTTTCTACTCCATAGCCATGTACATCAGATTTTTCTCTGTAATCTGAAAGGATATATTCGAAAAGTATCAATCTGCCTCTATGTAATATGGATGGTTCAATTGTATCAGGTTCTATTGCCATGAGTCTTTCCTGAAAATTTCGTTTTTCTTCATCGGACATTCTGTAATCACGTAATATCTCACAGGGGATTTCATAAATATTTTCCGCATCGAATACAAATATTTTATCTGAAGAATTTATTGATTCCTCTTCCGTGTAATCTCTTATAAATTCTTCCGGCACAATATATAAATCACCGGAGTTGCTTGAGAGAATATAATTTTTTCCGGCCAGATCTTCCATAATATTCATATTGAAAACCTCCCCTTATTATAGATATAAAAAAATGGCGAGTCACCTCACCATTTTTTTATTCTTTATTCTTCTTTAATCTGAATGTCATCTATTTTCCATTTGCCTTTTTCATAAACCATATAGGCTTTTCCCCTGTAATAAGCTCTGTGGAGAGAACCTTTTGAATTATAATCTTCCGAATAAATTCTCAGCTTTACGACTGCTTCGTAACCGTCATTACTTATAACATGTCTGTCAGTCAGTTCAATAGTATAGTTGTTTTCCCAGTTGTCATAAAACCACCCGTAAGAATGGTTTGATCTCCATCTGTTACTTCTCAGGGCATAGGCAGCTTTAAAATCCCTTCCGGATATGGCCTGATAGTGTCTGTCCAGCACTGCCATTATGTCATAATCTTCATCTCCTCCGTATGAAATAGATGCAGTTAATATAACTAATAACAGAAGAATGGATAACAGAGAAATTTTTTTCATTTGCTCACCTCCCTTATTATGAAAATATTTCTATGAATTGTGAGAAAAATCCTTCTCTTATTCTATGATGCCTCCTCCGACTACGGAATCTCCTTCGTACATAACAAAAGATTGTCCTCTACATACAGCCCAGACCGGTTCGAGAAAAATTACTTTATATTTTCCTTCACCAGGTTCTTCTAACTGACATGTCTCGAGTTTTCCCCTGTATCTTATCCTTCCTTTCAGTAAAGCCTTTTCAGCCGGCATGTATATAAAATTTGCACCGGAAAAAACAAGTTCTTTTCTGTAAAGTTCTTCTTTTGCTCCTAGTGTTATTTCATTGTTAACCGTGTCTATGGAAATAACATAAAGGCGTTCTTTATAGGATACGGCGAGTCCTCTCCTCTGTCCTATCGTGTAAAAGGGGAACCCTTTATGTTTTCCTATGATTTCTCCGGAACCGTTCAGAAAATTTCCCTCTGAAATTTTTACTCCTCTGGATTGTAAAAATGTCCTGTAATTATTGTCAGGAATAAAGCATATTTCCTGACTTTCCGGTTTTTTAGAAACTTTAATATTGTACAGAGTCAGTTTTTCTTTTACTTCTTCTTTTTTCATTTCTCCCAGGGGAAATAAAGTTTTAGAGAGTTCTTCCTGTGTGAGAGCCCAGAGATAATAGGATTGATCCTTATCTTTATCAAGACCGCATTTAAGAAGAAATCTTTGTTTCTCTTCCGAATAACAGACCCTGGCATAATGGCCTGTGGCCAGAAAATCTGCACCGTAAGAAATAATTTTTCTGAGGAGAAACTTCCATTTTATGGCACTGTTACACACAACACATGGATTGGGGGTAAGTCCTGTTCTGTAACCATTTACAAAATAATCTATTACATCTTTCTGAAAAGCCTCTGAAGCATCTATTAACAGATGGGAAATGCCGAGGCCCGAGCATATAGCTTTAGCATCTTTGATTGCTTCCAGGGAACAGCAGGATTTCGGAGAATATGGAGCTCCTCCGTAACAGAAGAGTTTTAATGTTACACCGAATACATCATAACCTTCTTCTTTTAATTTTATGAGAGCATAGGAACTGTCAGTTCCTCCGCTCATTGCAACAGCTACGGTTTGTTTCATGTTAATGAAATTCTTCATTAACAGATAAAGCCCTTCCCAAAGGGCTTTATCTGAGGAATATTATTTATTAAGGGAGTATAGCTTCATAAGGTTCACTCTGCTGGCCTTCCTGTGTTGTTACCACTACAGTATATGTTCCACCTCCAGGGCTTGTAACGACTATTACATTCATTCCCCATGTATTTACTGTCATAGGGATACCGTTAAATGTTACTGTACCTCCAGGAGGAAAACCGAAATTCATTCCCTGAATACTTACTTCAAGGGCCATAGGCACTACATTATTTATAACAGGTTTGGGAGGTGTAGGAGTACTGGTTGGAGTAGATGTCGGAGTAGGTGTAAGTGTAGGGACGCCCGATGTTGCAGTTGGTGTGGGAGTAAGAGTGGGTCCTCCCGGTGTCATAGTCGGAGTAGGTGTAAGTGTGGGGCCGCCCGGTGTTACAGTAGGAGTAAGTGTGGGGCCACCCGGTGTTATAGTAGGAGTCGGCGGAATATCTGTCGGGATTACAGTCGGTATGATCTGCAAAAGAACAATATTAACCTCTGCCTGTCCTCCTGCAGGGACTGTTGCCTGTGCAGAGCCTTCTTGTTTATTTGTTTCATCCTTTGCTTTTACTGTTACAGATGTGGCAGGTATGGAAGGAATGGAGTAATGACCGGTGCTATCTGTTCTGGTATATAGACTGGAACCATCAACCCTGACATATGCATTTACAACGGGGTTATTATTGTATGTTACTGTGCCATAAAGGATACCTGTGCCTTCTGTTACTGTAACAGGCACTTCTACAGAACTTCCTCCGCTTGTTGCTTTTACAGAACCGGTACCTGCTTTTTTTGCCGTAAAGATACCATTTGAATCTATATTACCTATGTCTCCATTTATAGACCATGTGACAGAAGGTATAACTATAGTTCCTTCATTGCCTGTGGCACAGGCACTGAACTGGAATGTTCCCCCTATGCCGAATGAAGAGAGCAATTTTTCAGGTGTAATTTTTAAATCTTTGAACTGTGCCGGATTTGCGTTCGGATCTGCTACAGGTACATCCTGGATGATAGAAATATAGGACGGATGTTCTACTGTAAGTGTGTTAATTCCTGCGGGGAGACCTGTAATATAAAAGCTTCCGTCTGATTTTGTATTGACTGATGTGCCTGCAATGGTTACTGTAGCATTGGAACCAGGGCCGTAACCTGCCGGAGGATTATTGGTATATAACATTATCATACCGGGATTTTTCTCTGTCTGGGAGTTTTCTATTTTCCCGTCTCCTAAAAATGGAATAAAAACAAAACCTCCCTGAGAACCGAAGACTGAAGAAATAAGTGCTACTAAAGCACCACATCCATAGAAGGTGAATAAGATTGAAGAGATAAAAAGTAAGATTAGAGAAGGCAGAAGATACTTTTTCAGAAAAATTCCCCCCTTGTTATTTTTTATAGCCTGCCCGGAAAGTCATCAAATGCCTTCCGGCGGATAGGTACTTATATGATCTTGAATAAAATATTCTTTATATATTTTTAAAATTCCTTTATTTTTTACTATACTTTTGCAGATTTTAAAAACTGTAAAAAATAATCCAGGAATGAAGTCAAAATAACTGTCGCAAATAAGGGTTGTGGGTGTTGGGTGTTGGATTAAGAAGTTTTAAAACCCAGAACCTATCTAACTATAAAGTCAGTAAAAACAAGGAAATTATGAAAAAGTGCAAAAGTATAGTTTTTTTTATAAAATTAAGGACTGTAAGAAAAATAATTCCCGCAAATTATTAGAAAGATTAGTATCCTCCCGTCACGCGTCACGATATAAACTGTAAGTATGATATAGTTATTTCCTGACAACTCCTTAGTACCGAAATAAATAAGTTAGTATCTATCGTAAAACCCTGTCGCAGGACGGGCTCTTCCGAAAAATCTATAATCCTCCTGAAAGAAAATCTGTCTTTGCAGACATTTACTATTTTGCGTCTATTTAATTTACAAATGACTATTAATACGGTATATATTTTTCTCCAGAGCCCGTCCTGCGACAGGTGTCTACTTGGTTATTTTTTGGGTACCCTTTTACCTGGAACGGTACTTAGGATTGCAAGAAAAACAACTCCGGCAAATTGTTAGAACAATTACTATCCTCGCCTAACGCATTACCCATTACGCATCACGATATAAACTGTAACTATGATGTAGTTATTTCCTGACTGATCCTTAGTACCGCTCCAGATAAGTTCATACCCATTTCTAAAACCTGTCCCTGTCCGGACTCTTCCGGAAAAGATATGATCCTATTGCGTGGCAAACTGGTTTTGCAGACTGTTAATATTTTGCGTCTATATAATTTATA
>JBEHWP010000348.1:0-6767 GCA_040217665.1 Vulcanimicrobiota bacterium | reverse complement strand
TTTATTTTACAGGAAAATACATGAATTATATTTAATATATCTTCTACAAGTTCTTCTTCCTGAGTTTTTTCTTCATCTTTATTGATTATTTCAAGTGTAGTATTATGTATTTTACAAAACTCTTCTATTAATTCATAGCCAAATCTTATCAGTCTGTCTTTATGTAATATATAAATTGTGTCAATCTGATTTGTTCCTATCAGTTTTATAAGTTCATTAAGACCGGATTTATTATAGTTTATTCCACTTCCTGTATCTGATATGATTTTAAATGGCTTTCCCTGTTTTGCAAGATATAATTCCAATAAGGCTATCTGTCTTTCTAAATCCTCTTTCTGATGTTTTGCCGATACTCTGGCATACCCTATGTTTATTCGTTCTTTCAGTTTTTGTCGTTGAAATATTTCATTTAGCTGGTCGTCACTGTACATTCTGTGATGGCCTTTAGTCTTATAAGCAGGTATTAATATGCCTTTTTTCTCCCAGTCTCTTAAAGTCTGAACACTTTTACCTATCTTTTTCGCAAATTGTCCAACTGAGTACATCATAAGATAATTTTACTAAAGAATCAACTGAATTTCAAGCGTTATTTGCAGATTTTTATAGCTTCTCTATACCAGTTTTTTGACCTTCCTGTTTCTGATAAATCCAATAAAAAATTCGTTTACTATTTCAGATGTTGATTGTTAATTTCATATAATTAAGAAGAAGTGAAAAGTGAATGGTAATTGGAATTGTCCTGATCACTTGATTGATATAATACCAAATTGCAATCAAGTTTATCTTTATAAATTCCATGGCATTGCCTGCCTGGCGCTCGTCCGAAAAAAATCTTAACTGGAACAGCCATATTTGTTAGAGCTTACATCATGCCGGTTTGCATTATATTTTATTCAAATAGACCTGTGTCGTCGTGATATTTTTTTCTCCGGAGCACCGGGCAGGCAATGTACTAAAGTTGATAGCCAAATGATATAACTCATATTTTATTTAATTACTATAGTTTTAGTATATATAGGAAATATTGACTCTATTTTCTTAAAATGATATACTGAATATAATAAAAAAAAAGACATTCTTTATAAACTTATTTCAGGCGGAAAATAAATATTTATGAAGTTAAATAATTATGGTTACAGTATATTAGAAATGGTTCTGGCTATTTCGCTTTTCAGTATATTTATGGTAGCAGTTTTTTCGGTTTTCAGTTATGGCTTTAAAAGCTGGAAATTGATTGAAACAAAAAGTGATTCACAGCTTCAGGCGGAAGTTGCCCTTGCGCGGATAGTAAGTGATTTAAAATCCAGTGATATATCATCTGTAGTAACAGGAGACGAATATGTAGCTTTTGAGACTGCCTGGTCTGATCCGAACGAGACTGTTACTTTTAAAAAGCTGGGAGGTTATCCACTCTGGCAGGGATATATTCTGTACTATACATTCCCCAGAAATTCCGATGCTGTAAATAAAAAATTATTAAGGAAATATATAAATCACAGTGCTTCCGGTCTGGCAACCAGAATGACAGATATAGATATGTATCTTACTGATAATTCTGTCAATGATGAAAATTTAAGAACAGTTGCCAGGAATATTTATGATCTTCAGATTACGACAGGAACCAATAGATTTATAGTAGATATTATTTTGAAAACAGAAAAAAAATTCTCTGAAAAAAGACTGGCCTATGAAAAAGATTTTTCAGATAATATTGCTGTAGATATTGTAACATTAAAAGCTTCTATAAGCCCAAGAAATACACCTTAGAGAAAGGAAGGTTTTTTTCTATGTACGGCAATGATAGGGGTATGGCCCTTATAACTATTCTTTTGATGCTTATTATTCTTGTTATGTTAATGTCAGCGCTGGCAGCGATGAATACGAACAATATTTTTTATGCTTCCACTTATCTTAATAAGCTTTCTGCCTCTGCTGCAGCTGAATCCGGTATCGCTTATGCCATATATGCCCTTCAGAAAGATCCTTCTTTTAACAGTGATATTCAGGAACATACGGAATGTGGTAATTTTACAGTAAATTTCTGCCGTACAGGCTATAAACCGGAATATTTTTCATATAATAATCTTACAAATGGCTCTCCCGTTGCAGGAGGATCTTTTGACGGAGAAGACGTGCTTCCTTATTCCGTAGATCTCGTTGTTACAGGTAATTCAGGCCCTGCAACAAAAAGGATAAGAGTAACGCTGACAAGATCTATTACGAATGATGCCGGAAGAATCAGCGGATGGGCCGATGTGGACGGAGGTATATTCAGGGTTTCCAGAGTGATTACCCCTCAGGATCCTTCCGGACAGGGTTCTTTTCATTCTAATTCTTCCGGAAACCCTTTGCTTGATCCTCCTCTTGCAATAAAAGTAGACCCGAACTGTCAGGTTATAACTTCTGACGGAGTAATAAGTGCAGTAGGAAATATTTCACTTAACAGCACTGATACTACTCTGAAGGAAGGTTCTCTTCCCAAACAGATTACTTCCATAGATATTGACGGAATAATATCTACGGCAGAGAATAAGATAGCCCATTCTCCGGGCGGTGATTACAGGGTTAAAGGAAGTCACGGTAATTATAAACTCTACCATAATGGAAGTCCGGTAGATATAACAGGTATTACTGTAAATGATGAAGGCACTATTGTTATTACTGAAGATGTGTTTTTTGAAGGTGATATAAAAGTTTCCTTTGAGGTTTCTGAAGAGGATCTTCCTGATGCAGGTATTGTAATTGAGAAAAAGAATGACAGATCTCCTGTTTTATATATTAAAAGTGATGGTGCTAAAGAAGACAGTTTGAATGTCATAGGTAAAATAACTGGAAATGGTTCTGTCTGTACATCTGGAAAGACAAAGTTTATTATGGAAACAGATATTGTGTCAGCTATCGACCCCGGTGTGGCTCTCCTCAGTAAAGATGATGTAAATATACATCTTCCGGCAACTCATGTGAGACCTGCAGAATTGAATATGACCGGTCTTGTTTATACATGCGGTAATATTAATGCCGATTTTTATAAGAATGTAGCTTCATCTGATAATCCTGAATCTGTTTCGTCATGGCCTGCTGAATGGCAGGATATTGTATGCGGTGTATCAAAGGAAGTTTATGCTCTTCCTGTAGATAATTTCGATATATATGATACGGTAGCCCCCCCTGCCATATCCGGCTTTTACTGGAATTTTTCAGGAGGTAATCATAACGACCCCTTTGATGCCGATGATCCCTGTAATGGAACTATTACGGAAAATCCTGACGGCACATTTACATTTAACGGCGGAGGCAGCAATGGTTTTGACGCATGTATCAGGTATTTTTCCGGCCCTCATGGTTCAGGAACGAGTGGCGTTCCTTTTGTTATAGGAGACGGGAATGAAGTTACCCTTACAGAGCACGGGTTTGAACCTCCTCTGACAATACAGGATCCTTCTCTCGTTGCAGCTTTTGGGAGTGAAGAGAATCTTTATAAATCTTTATACGGTACACTCAAAAAATATGATCTGAAAAACAATCCCAGATCACAGATTGTTTATACTGTTCCTTCTGACGGAAAACTTTATGCTCCCAATATAAATATTACAGGAGCTCTTGTAATAACAGATCCGAATAATCTTGACGGAAGTGGAGAGTTTAATCCCCAGAGGGGTAATATGAGTGTTAAGCTTACAGATCCTGATTTTGAAAATAAAGGAAATCTGACTCTTATTTATTCCAGTAATTATGAAAAACTTCTCGGAAATTCTTCTATATCGGGTAAACTCCGTATTACAAGCTGGGAAGAACTAAAACTGTAAAATGGTCTGTCATTTTTTTAACTGTTAAGATTATGATGCCTAAAACATTGAATGGCCGGCAGTCAGGATGTCGTTCAGCCTGTCGTGGCAGCGGACGGCAGAACTACGCTTTTGATTTTGTCGGTTTTCTTACTGCCAGGAGTGAAAAATAGCCAGAATCTATAAACATTATTTTATTCCGTTATCTTCATCGTTATATGAGAAATCAGAATATAGTTTCTTCACACATTCAGGACAGATACCGTGGGAGAAGCGAGCCTCCGTATGTCTGGTAACATAGGCTTCAACCTGCTCCCAGTAGCCCGTATCGTTTCTGATGTTTTTACAACTGGCACAGATTGGTATAAAACCTTTTAATGTTTTTATCTCTGCTATTGCTTTCTTCAGTTCCTGAATTGTCTTTTCACGTTCTGCTTCGGCTTTTTTTCTGTCAGTAATATCTATCATGACTGCCAGAAAATATCTTTCCCCCTGGCTTTCTATTATGTCACCTGAAATCAATCCTTCACGGATACGGCCGTCTTTTGTTTTCAGTTTAGTCTCAAATTCACGGATACTTCTATGTTCTGCAATCATCTGTATCATTTGTTCCAGTTCCTCTGCATCTGCAAATAGCTTCAGTTCTTTACTGGTTTTACCTGTGAGTTCTTCTTTTGAATACCCAAGGGTATTCAGAAAGGCATCATTGATGTCAACCAGTGTTCTGTCTATGGCTTTTGTCACCGACATGAGTGCCGGGTTCATTCTGAAGAGTTTATCAAACTTCTGCAGAGCATCCTGTTCCTTTGTGAGATCTTTCGATATGCTGAACATACAATTTACGCCGCTCCACTTCCCGAACCATATACGTGTTTCCACAGGTATGATCGACCCGTTTTTATTTGCGAGAGGAAGGGGACAGGTATTGCGTTTGCCACAGAGCATGTCTGACACTATTATTACTGTTTCATCTCTGGATGACGGCGGATGCATTTCAATTATATGCATTGTCCTGAGTTCATCCAGACTGTAGCCGAGTTTCTGTGATGCTGCACTGTTTGCGTAGACAATCTGCCCTTCTGTATTACTGACAAAAATCATATCCCCGATGGTTTCAAAGAAGGTGCGGTAGTTTTCTTCACTTTCTACCAGCATGGTTTCTGTTCGTTTTCTTTCAAGTGCATTGGCAAGAATATCTGCTATCATTCTGATAAGTGTTATGTTATATTTAGGCCATGAATGAGACTGACGGACAGAATCGAAACCGAGAAATCCAATCAATCTGTTCTGCAGACTGATTGGAACCACAAGGACTGACTTGATTGATTGTACTTCCAGAAGATCCTTCTCCAATGATGCTTCAGGTGGCAAGTCTTCAACTCTCTGTATATTAATTACTTCACTGGCTCTGAGTCTGGCCATCCACCACGGGATAGCGCCGGACGGCACAGTCTGAAGGTTGTATTTCTGTGGTTCAATACCATCTGCACACCATTCGTGTGTGTTACTTATACTCATCTCTCTTTCGTCATCGAAGAGGAAAACATAGCATCGGTCAACTGCTCCGAATTCACCGATCTGGCCGATAGCCTGCTGAATTCCGTCATCTACTGCATCAGGAGCAATGGTGATGAAAGAATTTGAGATTGAAAGGATTATTTGCAGAAGTCTTTCATTATCCTGCAGTTTTTGCTCTGCCTCCTTGCGCTTTGTAATATCCGTATGGGTTCCGAACATCATTATCGGCCTGCCGTCATCTGTGTGCGTGATTACCTGTCCCCTGTCATGAACCCAGACCCAGCGCCCGTCTTTGTGCTTCATCCGGCATTCGCAGTCATAGTATTTCAGTTCCCCTGAAAAATGACGTTCCAGCAGTTCCTTTGATTTTTTTATATCCTCCGGGTGTGCCAGGTTCTCCCATGTTTTTATACTTACCGGCCTGAGTTCATCCAGTGTATAACCGGCTATCTGGGCCCACCTCTTATTGAAAATAGTTTCTCCTGTCTGAACATTCCACTCCCATGTTCCGATATTGGTTCCCTTTATAATACTTTTCATACGCCATTGCTCATCAGCCAGCAGTTCCTCAGTATGTTTACTTTCTGTAATATCGTTTCCGAAACAAATAATATATTCAATTTCTTTTCTATTTTTATTGAATTTTGGTGTTTTGGTGATTGCGATAAGGCGTTTGTCTCCCCTTGAGTTATAGAGCCATTCTTCCGAGTAAACAGTATTTCTGCTCTCAAATACCTCTCTGTTTGACTGTTTGCATGTCATGGCAATATCTCCGGAAAAAATTTCCTCCAGTTTCTTGAATTCTATATCTTCCTTTTTCTTTCCCAGAAATTCCGCATGATGGAGGTTGACACGGCCATAAGTATCCATATCTGTAAGAAACCACATCTGCACAGATACTGTATCTATCATTATAGACAGTTCATCTATCAATATATTCAGTTTCTGTATCTCTGTTATGTCCACAGTTTTTCTTCCTTTTCGTTATCCGGGATGCCATGTGTCATCCGCCATCATTACTCCGGTGATTTAAAGATTATTTAATAAATCCTTTTTTTTACAGTGGAAACATTCTATTATATTTAATATAATTCCTTTTCTTATATGAAAAACTCCAAAATATTTCACGTTCTTTCTTCATAATTTTTTACACGGATACTACTGTTTTTGTGAATTAAAAACAATATAAAAAAGACTTGAGAATTGCCGGGTTTCAGGAAAAAGCCCGGCAATTTTGTTTTATTGACATGTCTGTCACAAACTATTACAAATTATCACAAAATTTAATAAATATGCTGTATCTGTAATATTTTCATAACACTTTTTATCTAAAAAACCGAAGAATACTCCCTCTATAGCTGGAGGCTTAGAGGGAGATGAATTCGGAGTTACTTCCTGCACAACCTGTTAGAACGTAATGGTATAAAAATAATCTCTTTTCTGTTATAATATATAGAGGAGAAG
>JBEHWP010000347.1:0-6792 GCA_040217665.1 Vulcanimicrobiota bacterium | reverse complement strand
ATGTTCAAGTTTATATTGTGCCCAGTTGTTTTTCAGATATAGGAAAGCTCCAAAATCAGGCTGAATTATAAAAGGATTGTTTCTCTTTTCTTCACCTATAGTAGAAACAGGAGAAGTTCCGTAATTGTGTCCCGGATAAACTACTGTTTCTTCAGGCAGAGACATTAATTTTTCATGTAATGACACATATTCCTTCAAAGCATTTTCTCTGCTGTGAGTTCCTCCTATTTTGCCGACAAAAAGCGTGTCTCCCGTGAAAAGTGCATTACCTGTATAAATACACATAGAATCCTCTGTATGGCCGGGAGTATGAATTATTTTTATATTTAAAGAACCGGGAGACAGTATTGTACCGTCTGAAACAGTCACACCTGTTTCTTCGTCTCTGTGACCGTAAAGCAAAGGGGTTTTGCCTGTAAGTTTTCTTATTGTACTATTCCCGTTCGTATGATCGCCATGACCATGGGTACAGAATATATATTTAATGTCAAGAACGAGTTTTTTTGCTTCTTCCAGAATCATCTCAGGATCATAGGAAGGATCAATTATAATCCCTGCACCTCCTTCCTTATCTCCTGCAATATAACTGAAATTTCTGTCTCCGCCGGGACAAAGTTGTTTGACTATCATAAAAAATCATCCCCTTTTTCAGTGACCGGTGACCGGATATATTATCATATACAAAATATCGCTCACTCTTTACTTTTCACTTTTCACTCTTCCCTCTTCACTCTTCTCTTTTCACTTTTCACTCCTCACTCCTCACCCTTCACGATTCCATAATTTTTTCAAGCTCTTTTAACAGTCCTGTCTCAAGTGTATCGGATAATTGAAATAATCCCTCATCTGTCAGGAGACAATAATTCGGATTTCCATGATAACTGTTATCTACCAGGGAACCTTTAGCGACCTGTATGGCCCCTATTATATCTTCAGTATTTATATTTCCTTCAGGGTTTCCTACTCTCTTATCTATAACATATACATAACCTTCTTTTATTTTCTCCGCTTCACTTACGGCATCGGGATCATGAATTATTTCTCTGGATATTACACCGTGAAATACTTCAAGGAATGCTTTGTTCGGTATGAAGTTGTCCCTTTTTAATTCCAGGCCTTCTTTTAATTCACCTGCTATTACCTCTTTTTTCATGCCTTTTTCGAATATAATCTCGGTTCCGACAATAGATATAAATTTTCTCTCTTTTTCATCAATAGTAGATTCATATACATAATACTTCATTTTTTAGTCCTCCCACGTACTGATATACACCTATTATGCAATATTTATATCAGTAAGTCAAATTTTTAAAATAATAAAGGACTCATAAGATTTAAAGGAGAAATATACTTTATATAGAGATAATTCAGATAATGACATGGGGTGAATAGATTTGACAGGAAAAAGTGTAAAATGTATTAACTGTTCTGCAAATCTTGATGTTCCCGGAGGTGTAAATCAGATTTTCTGTGTTTACTGCGGAACTCAAAATTTGCTGGCAGATGTGCTGGAAATACCGGGACTTACATTGATATGTCTGTCGTGCAATACAAAAAATAAAGACGATCATCTTTTCTGCAGTAAATGCGGAGGCAAACTCAAGGAAAAGTGTCCCTGCTGCGGTCAGGCCCATCCGTTTAATACTGTTTTCTGTCCCGTTAAAGGACTTAACATAAAAGAATATAAAGATAAAACACCTGAAGTGTCGTCAGAAACAAAAGCAGAAGAATTTAACAGTAAAGGTCTGGAGTTATATAAAAAACAGAAATATGATGAAGCACTTAAATATTACGATAAAGCCATAGAAGCAGACAGCTCATTCCCACAGCCATGGAATAATAAAGGCATTGTCTGTTATAATCAGGACAGGCTTGAAGAAGCCATTAAATGTTTCAATAAAGCCATAGAACTTCATCCCGAATATGGTGATGCCTGGAATAATAAAGGAAAGATTTTTGACAGACAGAAAAGATATAAAGAGGCCATTAACTGTTTCGATAAAGCCATAGAATCAGATCCTGACTGTGGCGATGCCTGGAACAGCAGAGGAAAGGTTCTATCTTCTCAATGGAAATATGATGAAGCCCTGGAATGTTTTGTCAGAGCTTCAGAGATTAAACCTGACGATCTGAATATATGGAATAACAGGGGAGAAGCACTGTATGCTCTGGGAAAATTTTATGAAGCCATAGAATGTTATGACATGGCACTGAATATAAAGCCAGGACACAGCCGTTCCAGAAATAACAAAGAGAAAGCATTGAAAGAATTACATAAATAATAAATGGCAAAAAGTGAATAATAAGTAAAATAAGGCACTAGTCACTATTCACCTTACCGGGATTATTTTTGAACATGTCTTAAATGAAATTATATTTCCAGCTTCTTTATATCTCCGTAGGCACGGTAAAAACCGCCTCCCGACGATTCTATTATCTGATCCACCACATAGGATGTTCCTTCTTCTCTTATATCCCTGGGGAATTGAACATTCCAGTCCTTATGATATCCTTCCGATATGACTCTTATCCTTAATTTCCCGCTTTCTCTAAAGCATTTTACGATAACACCGTCTCCGGCACCTGTAACCATGTCCATATGTCTTGTATCTGCCACTTCCACCGGTTTTGGTGCCGTAACACTTCTGCTATGAGGCACGACGCCTGTCTGAGCTGCTTTAATGGCTTCTTCTGATGCATCGATACATGCAAGAGAGCCGTCTGTCGTGACAATATAAACATGTTCTTTAAAATACTGCATGGAGAAAGCTGCGCCGCATCCCGTAGACAGTTTCCAGAGACGGTCTCCTTCTTTATTAAAACAGTAAACAGAACCGTAATTATCTCCTGCAAAAACATATTTACCGTCTTCTGCGGCAGAACAGGAAAATACTGTGGCATCACAGCTGTAGATTTTTTCTTCCCGGCCTGTTTCTTTATTTATGGCAAAGATTTTATTACCTGTCGTTCCTGCATAAACAGTATCTTTTTCCTGCCACCCGAAAAATACCGAGCCAGTAGTTCTGAAGTCCCATACTTCACGGGGATCTTCCCATCCGGAATAGGCTGTAACTCCGAGGCTGTGTCCGTGGTAAACCTTTTCCCTGTCACATCGAACCATCCATCCATGCTGGCCTTTGCTTTTTCTTTTCCATAACTGTTCATCTTCATGGTTTGCAATCATTACAGTTCCACCTGCATCGGATACTGCAAGGAGTGCATCGTTAATATCTATCCAGTATATATCTACATCTTCCGAGATTTCATAACCTACTCTGGGGAGTTTTCCTGTAAGATCATAAACATTTCCGTTGTCACATCCTGCATAAAGCCATACACCATCGGATATAATGCATTTTACGCCATCCGGAAGCCGGTACTGATTTAATACATTACAGTTGTGGTCAAGGCAGAAAACACTTCCCTGTTGATTTCCCACCCAGCAATGGTTTTCATCTATAAATATACCGAGAGCCTGCGCACCTGATTGAAATTTCCATATAACAGGTGCAGTATGTTTTGCCAGTGCTTTTTTAGCTGTAGCACCTGACGGTGCAGCCAGAAGGGTATCTCTTCTGGTAATGGATCGCTTCTTTCTCACACCCATTACTGCCTGTTCATAGCCTTTTCTCAGTTTTTCTTTTATTTTTTTATCTGCATCTATTTTTGCCTTTTCAGGACTTCCATAGGTCTTTACGTCTGTTTTCCCGTCTGTACCTATACGGCCGTAACGAATTGTCAATTTTACCCCGTCTAATATTACTTCATAAAATTTGTGTGAACTTCCCTGATCTTCTGAAAGTTCAAGATAGGTTTTTTCTTCTGCCATATGAGAAACCCTCCCTGTCGTAATGGTGGTAAATATATTTTAAAATTTCTATTCTTTTATTAAAAATTCCTTCTTATCAGGAAGGATTTCCAGTGCAAGATTCAGTATTAATTGTATAATAAGTGTTAAATTTGCAACTGACTCGCGTCACGCGTCACGCGTCACGCGTTACGAATTAATATGGAAATATCACAGGGAACAATATTGAACGGCGCATATAATATAATAAGACTTCTCGGCAGGGGAGGCATGGGTAATGCTTATCTTGCAGATACTATGTTCCATCCTTATATGAGAGTTGTAATTAAAGAATTGAATCCCTTTGCTGCATGTTTTGATGATCCTGAACAGGCAGGGCAATTGTTTAAAAAAGAAGCTGAATTTATGAAAAGATTTTCTCATGATGGAATACCGAAAATTTTTGATTTTTTTAAGGAAAATGATAGAGATTATCTTGTTATAGAATATATTGACGGACAGACTCTTGAAGAAATACTTAAATCCAATCCGGCTTCAGTAACCGTTGAAAAAAGTATTTCATGGGCCATAGAAATTGCAGATATAATGGATTATCTGCATAATTCTTTTGAATTTCCAATCGTTTACAGAGATATAAAACCGGCAAATATTATGATAACACAGATGGGAAGAATAAAACTTATTGATTTCGGCATAGCCCGTTATTATAATCCTGATAAATCTATAGATACTTTTCGTCTCGGTTCTCCCGGTTATGCACCGCCTGAACTATATAAAGGTATTGTTCAGTCCAGTCCTCAATCAGATATATACAGTCTCGGAGTATTACTGTTTCAGATGCTTACAAAATATGATCCCACGGAAAGCCCTTTTAAATTCCCTCCCATGAAAAGTCTCTATCCTGACATACCGGACAAACTGGAGAAAATAGTTCTTAAATCTATAGAAATTCAGCCTTTAAACAGATATTTGAGTATGAAGGATTTTAAAGAAGCTCTTATGGATTACATGGGGATAAAAGAAGAAATTTCTGTTATAAAGCCTCAGAGCCGTTATAAATTAAAAACCCTCCGAACATTCGGAGAGCTTGTTGAAGACTGGGCACCAATTATGGTGACAATAACAATCTGTTATCCTTTAATTCCGGGAGCTATTATTAATGGCAGAGGATATTTTATATGGTTTTTATTACTTTTATTTTCTCTCCCCCTGCCTGTATCAGGTATAATGAAAGATATAAGCCCGGTAAGAAATATCCTTCATGCGTGTCTGCTTCTCATTCTTTTATTTGATTTTATGTTTTTTATTTATAAATTACTTACGTTCCTGTTTTAATTTTTCATAAGAATAAAATCTATTGCTTCTTTTATTACATTAAAATCTTCGTGCCGGACAAGATAGGCATAATTGCCCATAATATGAAACAGGGGAGGCATTTCCTTGTGAAGTACTATTAAATCTTTATATTTATCAATTACTTCATCATGAGAATATTTATAGCTTTTATTATATTTCCTTCCTATATAGCAGCAATGGAATTTTCTGCTGTACTCAAAGGATAATTTCCCTGAAACAATTATTTCTGCCCATGCCTTATATACATCAATATCACAGGCAAAGTTGAACATGTCTGTAGTTAGTCCTCCCGGAGGCCTTATATTCACTTCGAGCGGTACAATTCCATTACCATTCTTTTTTCTAAAAAACTCAAAGTGAAAGAATTTTTCTTTTACATTGAAGGCTTTAACTACTTTTAAGCCTGCTTCTTCAAGATCTGCCGGTATTTCTCTGAAGGAATAGTAATACATATCACTGTCTTCATGGACGGATTCCATGACGTTCTGGCCGTATGTATGGGACGTGTAGAAAACAGTATTCCCATCTCTGTCAGTCAAACCGTCAAAGGTAAATATAGTGCCTTCAATAAACTCTTCCATGATATAATCTTCAGGTGTTTTCTTTGCGAAAAAGTCGTCTAATTCCTGTATGTTATTAATTTTATAGGTATTGGAAGCACCGACTCCTTTATCAGGTTTTGCTATAACAGGATAGGATACTTTTTTGATAAATCCTTCTGCTTCTTTAATGTCTTTAACAACTTTTCCCTGTGCTACGGGAAGACCGGCTCCTTTAAATTTCTTTTTCATAAGGGATTTTAATTTTATATGATCTACTGTTTCACTGTTTATACCGAACATATTAAAATCACTTCTGAGTTTTGCTTCTGTTTCCAGCCAGTGTTCATTATGGGATTCTACCCTGTCTATCTTCCCGTACTTATGGGTAAAGAAACCGACAGCTTTCAAAATCTGGTCATAATCTTCCATGTTATCTACTTTATAATATTCAGTAAGTGACGATTTTAATTCTTCGTTTAATTCCTCATATGGTGCATCTGCTATACCCAGAACATTTACTCCCATATCTTTTAATCTTACGCAGAACAGATGATAATTCGGCGGAAAATGGGGTGATAAAAAAACTAAATTCATAAATAAATTCCTTTCATATATTTATATATTAAATCAGAATTATAATTTTTAACGTGATCTTTGTCAATTAAAAATTAAATCTACCGGTTTGAACCGGTAGATTTTTGCGACTGCAATTATGGATTTATATGAAAATGACGAAGTCTTATGCTTCACTCTTTGTTACTTTTCGTATTTGCTTGTGACCGCTCCTGTCATGTCTGTTGTTATGAAAGTAACTATAATATGCTTTTATCTGTTGAGTGCTATAAATTTTTTTCTTGCTTCATCTGTATTCTCATTTCCTGCTTTACTGAGAATTTTTAAAAATTCATCTGCAGCTCTCTTCAGGGTTTTATTTTCAGGTTTATATCCTTTTATAAGATCAAAATTTTTTATACCCTCCATAAATTCATTTTCAGCCTTTCCAAGTTTCATGATAACTTCTTTTGCTTCCTCTTTTTCTTTCCCGTCTTTCATGGAGGCTGTTCTTTTGAAAATCTCTCTTGCTTC
>JBEHWP010000346.1:0-6799 GCA_040217665.1 Vulcanimicrobiota bacterium | reverse complement strand
GTAGTAGGGATGGATAAATCCTTCCCATTCAATCATGTTATCCTGCGTATTACCGTAAAGACCATGCTGGGGGCCGAAAAGAGCGCTTATTGTTGTGTCTTTTTCTTCAAATATCAAATCTATTATATGATTGAGCTCTCTGTCAACAGATGCAGGATTTATAAGAAGCCCCGCTCTATAACCCTTCAGTATTGAGAATTTATCTTCTTTTAAAACATCGATACCTGTTCTGGTATTCATTATTTTATATCACCTCTTAATTATCGTGATGCGTGATGCGTGATGTGTGATGCGTATTTAATCCATCAGGGCGTTTTATTAAACGCCCCTATTTCACCCTTCACTTTTCACGACTGGCCCATTCACAATTCAAATGCAAAAAGTCCGTTTTCTTCTGATGCAATAAAGAGCATACCATCTGCTACTGCAGGAGAAGAACTTATTTTGCCGCCTATTTCTTTTTTCGTTACATTTAAACTGTTCACATCCAGTGTGTATATATAGCCACCGGAGTTGCCTATATAAAGTATGCCGTTTGCTATGGCAGGGGAAGATGTTATTTCCCCGTTTGTTTCAATTTCACATATCTTGTCTCCTGTTATGGCGTCAATGGCATATATTTTTTTATCTTCAGAGCCTGTAAATACTTTATTATATGCTACGGCAGGCGAAGAAATTACTTTACCTTCTGTTTCAAATTCCCATATAGTTTCTCCTGTATCTGCCTGTAAAGCCAGAACTTTATGCTCAAGAGTTCCGAAATAGAGTATATTTTCGAAATAGGCAGGTGAAGATTCCACAGGACCTGTATGCTTTTCCCATAATAATGTTCCTTCAAGATCTACTGCATAAAATTCTCCGTCTGCTGTACCGAAATATACACTTTTATCATTTATTGCAGGTGATGAGATAATGGTTTTACCTGATTCAAAACTCCATTTTACTTCTCCTGTATCTATGGATAAAGAATATACAATTCCGTTATCTGAAGCAATATAGACCATGTCTTTTAACAGTACCGGTGAAGAATTAAGTTTGCTCTTTGTTTCAAAGAGCCATTTTACACAGAGACTTTCTTTTTCCAGGGCATAGAAAAAACCGCCGTTAGAAGCAAGATATATATTTTTTAATTCAATTACGGGGGTGGCTTTTATTTCTCCGCTGGTATTGAAATTCCAGAGTTCTTTCCCATTTTCTATATGAAGTGCATAAAGCCTTGTGTCTTCCGAACCTATATATACCATCCCATCTGATATGACGGGAGAAGAACTTATCTTCCCGTGAGGCTTAAATATCCATTTCTGTTTAAGCCTGTTTTCGGTTTGTTCATCAGTTTTTTCAACAGGATTGTAACTGCATCTGGAAACATCTTTCTTAAACATTATCCAGATTTTAGAGTCTGCAGTATATTTCATTTTTTCCAGGTAATCTTTGCTGGAAATAGAAAGAGCTTTTTCTGTAATTTTACTGACTTCCTGGTATTCTTTCATCAGTAACTTCGTTTTTGCAAGTTTTGCATAGAAAATAATATTTGTCGGATCAAGATTAACTGCATCTTTATAAGCATCGGCAGCTTCTCTGTAATTTTCTAACTGTTCAAGAACATTACCATATTTGAAATATATCATTCCATTTTTAGGATTAATCTCAAGTGCTTTGAAGTATAATTCAATAGACTCTTCGTATCTATCGGTCCTTGCATAAATATCCCCGAGCAGTATATGATAATCTTCCTTGTTTACTCCATAAATTGAGTTGCTGAGAACTAAATCTATCTCCTGCTTGTTGAATATGAGTTTTTCTTTTTTACTGATTGTTGAATTTTTTAAAATATCAGGTAAATTATCCTTGAGATATTTTTTATTTACCAGTGTTTCTATGACTTTTAATTTTCTGGATGTAAACTTGTGTTTCAGATTTTTTATAGCTTCCTTCGGGATTTCATATACCTCTGTATAGGTAAGAGCTTTTTTTATGTGTTCCAATGCTTCATCCCAGTCTTCTCTGGAAAATGCATTTTTTGCTATGCCATAATGACTTTCTGCAAGTTCCAGTTTTACATCCAGATTATCCATATCATCTGTAACACAATTTATGAGTAATCCGAGAGAATCTCTATATCTTTCAATCTGTCTGTAAATATTTGAAAGTTTAAGTCTGTAATAAATATTATCAGGTTGTAATTTTATCATTTTCAGATATATGATTTTTATTTGTTCCGTATCTCCCTGTTTTTCGAAGGCATCGCTTAATATTTCAAATAATGTATAATCATTTACTTCAAGAGCAATGGAAACAATCTGGCTTATAATTTTATTATCGCTTATACCCATCGTTACAGCTTTTGCTATAGATTTTATAGCATTATTCAGATCGTGGGCCTGAAGATAAATTTCAGCCTTATCTATATAATAATTTGGGCTGTTCTGTCCGAATTTATCAGCTTTATCCAGGTATTTCTGTGCTTCTTCACTGTGGCCTTCAGTCATTAAAATTTTACCTAGAAGATAACATGGTTCATAATAACATGGATTAATTTTTATGGCTTTTTTTAAGTAGTCTCTGGCAAGGTTAAAATCTTTTTTCTTCATAAAGAGTCTGCCCAGGGATGTCATGGTTTTGTAATGATCGGATTTTAATATTAAAACATTCTGGAGTATGTCTTCCGCTTCTTCAATCAGGTCATTCTGCAGTAATAATGAACCGAGTCTGTATTGAACTTCGGGAAATTCAGGATCTTCTTCTATTACTTTTTCATAATATTTACTGGCCTCCTGCCAGTCTTTGGACTCAAGAAGTATACCGGTATAAAATTGTATTTGATAGGAATCTGCCATAAGTCCTGATAGCCTCATGATTTCAGGAATAACATCTTCCCCTCTCTGGTTGTCCTGACTGTAAAGTTCTACCAGATTCAGTAAATCTTCTTCCTTACCACTATCCAGGATTATTGCGCTTGTAAGAGATTGTATGGCTTTATGTATATCTCCTGACTGTCTGCATGTATTACTCTGACCTCTGTATGCTCTGGCTGAATGTTCTATAGACAGGGCATATCTGAACTGATCCTGAGCTTCCTGATACTTACCCTGGTAAAGATATATTTCTCCGAGACGGCAGAAATTATTATGTTCATTCTGTTTGTCAGTTATACTGCTTTTCAATAAAAATTGTATCTGCTTTAAATTTGCCTCATCTGTATTTGCAAGAGCTACTCCTTCTATGTCAACCTTGAGGGAATGGAATTTTTTCTGATAATTTAAATTTGCCGGAGATATATCTACGGCAAATTTATAATACTCATAAGCAGATTTTTTATCGCCTGTGTTCTCATATATTTCTCCTATCATATAATATGTTGTGGCATCTCCGGGAGAGAGATTTACTGCTTCTTTATATGATTTAATTGCTTCATTAAAATCATTTATTTCCAGGGCTTTCTCAGCCTGGTTTAAATAATCTCTTAAAAGGCTGTATTTATTTCTTATTTCTGAAACCTTTGTTTCCAGATCAAGAGCTTCAGGATTCAGTAAAAGTGCTTTTTCATATATGCCTGCAGCTTTTTCCTCCAGCCCCTGCGCATAATAGCAATCACCGAGTTTTCTGTAAGCACTTTCAGAAGTATCTTTTCTGGTTATGTAATCGTGAAAATATTTTTCTGCTTTTTCATATTCTTTCTTTTCCATTAAAAGCTGTCCGACTGTCAGATTGAGTTCTATCCTTGAAGGATCTTCGTGAAGAATTTTCTGATACCTGGACAGTTCATCCTGAGGACCTTCAGGAACTAATTCTTTTTCTTCAGAAACAGGACGCTTCTTCTTTTTCTTCTTAAGAATTATTCCATCTTCTTCGGGCGGTCTCTTCTTTTTCTTTTTAAGAATTATTCCGTCTTCTTCGGGCGGTCTCTTCTTTTTCTTCTTCAAAGAAGTTTTATCTGCTTCCAGAAGAGCCAGTAATTGTTTCTTTTTTTCTTTTGATACGGGTCTGTCAAGGCCAAGGAGCTTCAATACTTTTTTCTTTAAATCAGGCCCTTCGTCATCTGATGTTTTTTTCTTTTTTTTCTTTAATTCTGTATCTTCCGGGCTATGGAATTTCTTCTTTTTATCGACTTCATCTATATCATATAATTTCTTCATCTTTTTCATCAGTTTTCTGCTCCTCTTTTTATCTTTCAATGATAAGAAATTTTTATATCATCAATATATCCTGCCGGTACGTAATCTGCAAGCCATATCTTTTCATTTCCTTTATAAAATTTTATTCCTTTTTCAAATGCTTCCTGTGATTTTACCATTAGAATGATTGGATTTTTGTCTTTTCGTTTACCTACTTCAATTGCTGTTTTTTTATCAGACGAAAGATGGACATACTGTCTGTTCATAGGGAGTAAACCACTGGATTTTATAATCTCCCATGCCCTGTGAGATGTTCCATGAAACAGGATTTCTGGAGGGGGCATCGGTTCTTTAAGTAATTTTTCCGGAACGGAATGCCCGTAAAGAGCCCTTATTTTATTTCCCTTAATCTCAAACCTTCTTTTGGAAGATCTCTTTATTATTTCTTCTAAATCCTGAATGGAAAGGTTTTTCCATTCTTCTCTTTCCTGACTGAGAGTTTTTATTAAACTGTCTACTTCTACCCATCCTTCCTTATCCAGTTCCAGTTCATATACCCATGGTTCATGTCTTAAAGCATGAGATATTGTTTTACTTAATGCAGTATAATCCATATAACGTCTCCTTTATTTGGATTAATTCATTATTTCTCTTTTATTTCCTGCCATAATATTAATAAAAGCTATGTAAGACATAGTCATTCCGAATACTGCCGGAACGAAGCAAGAACTTCCCTGCCTTCCTCTTATTCTGCCTCTCTGAAATTCATTTTCTTCCCATGTTTTTCTTTTTTCAGGCATGGTACCTTTTTCCGTCGAATAGACGACGTGTATGTTATTTAAATTGATTCCGTCTTTTTTCAATATTCTTTTCAGCCTTTTTGCAAGATTACATGTTAGAACCTCCGACAGAGTGCCTTCTTTTACACAGAGAGGATTAAGGCGTCCTCCGGCACCCATACTGGAAATAAATGGTATCTTATGATTAAGAAGTGTTTTAATGACTTTTACTTTAGGCCCAAGACTGTCTATCGCTTCAATACAGAAGTCAATCCTGTCAGTTTCTCTCATAATCTCATTTATAGAGTGGACATCTAAAAAATCCGAATATGTTAATATTTCAGCAGAAGGATTTATGGATAATATTCTATCTTTCATTACATCTACTTTATTTAATCCGATATTTTCGTTTGTACCTATTATGTGTCTGTTAAAATTTGTCTCACTTATTCTGTCAAAATCTACAAGTATGAATTTCTCGATGCCGGACCTTGCAAGTCCTTCACAGGCAAAAGAACCTACCCCTCCGAGTCCGAAGACGGCCACTCTGCTGCGTAAAACTATCTGTAATTTTTCTGTCCCTATTAATAATTCAGTTCTTTCATAATATTCTGACATATGTTCACCTTTTACTAATTACCGCTCCAGATAAGTTGTTCTTACTTAATTTAATGGTATAGGAATTTTCATTTTTAATGGCGTAAAATAAAGATTTAGATAAAAACTATGGAGAGATAACTTATCTAAATAATTTATAATTCTCTTTGACTACTATGATGTAGTTATTTCCTGACAGTTCTTTAGAGCTTTTTCCAGCAATTGAATATATTTTTCTCTTTTTCTGTCAATCCTTTCGAAATCAAATAATGAAGAAATATTAGTCTCTAAAGCTTTCTTTACAATATATTCTTCTTCCTCTCTGGCTTCTTTTAAAGCATTAAATACAATAGCTACATGTTCCGGTCTGGACATATCAATCTCAGGAACTGTTTCAGGTGGTATAAAGGGGCTGTCTGTTTCGCACAGAATTTTATTTAATGGAACCATAGAAGCTATTCTTTTTAGATTTTTCGAACGTTTAAATGTAAGTGAACCGGAAAAAGATATATAAAATCCCTTTTTTATTGCTGGTTCCAGATATTTGAAACCGCCTGAATAGGAGTGCATGATAATTTTTATGTCATCTCCCACCATGTTCAAATCTGAAAAAAGCTCTTCAAAAGCTTTTCTGCAGTGAATTATTAAAGGCAATTTTTTTATATTCACCATTTCTATCTGTCTTATAAAAGCTTCTTTCTGGCTTCCCATTGGAGGGTTACTTTCATAATTATCATATCCTGCTTCACCTGCAGCAACAGATGCCTCAAGTGCTTCTTCCATGATATGTACAAAATCCTTATATTCTTTTTTCTCTGTCCATGCCGCCTGAGGATGAACACCCATTGAAAGATAAATATTTTTATAAGCTTTAAGTATTGGCATAGTTTTTATAAGAGTATCTTTATTGTAAACACATGTTATTATTCTTTTTACTCCTGCTTCAGTACATCTGTTAATGATGTCTTTTATTTCATTTAATGTAAAATTATAGAGGTGGCTATGTATGTCGGTAAACATTGACTGATAAAACTTAATAGATCTCCAGAATTTATTTTTACTATATATTATACCCTTTTCTCAGCTTTTTTTACTGATTTTTTAAAATTATTATTATCAGTCACCCGGGTGATAGTTAAAAGCTGAAAGGTAATAAAAATTAATTCTCATAAAAAGCAGGGGTTTAATTATATTTAGCAAATTAATTTTATATAAACTTTTTTGTAAAAATTGTATCTGGAAGTATTTCAATTATTACCAATATGTATAGGTGACTGATAATAATAATTTTAAAAAATCAGTAAAAAA
>JBEHWP010000345.1:0-6812 GCA_040217665.1 Vulcanimicrobiota bacterium | reverse complement strand
GTGTTTCTCGATACCATCAGGATAGGCAATAATAAAATTTTCTCTCTCTGCAATACTATTAAATCCACCGGCAGCATTATTCATAGCCTTCCCAGTACCTCCACCTCCGTGAAGGGCTATAACAAGAGGAAGAGATTTATTTCTATCATAACCTGAAGGGAGATAATAACAATAAGTTCTTTCCAGGCCACCATGTATTATTGAACCGCCCTTAACATCAGATGAAGTATTCGATGTTTTTCCTCTCCTGCAATTGAATGAAAAAATTATGGTAAAGATAAAAAGAAATAATATAAGTATTTTTTTATATGACATAAATGCCTCCTTTACGATTACATTTTAATCCCATAATCTATCATAATTATTACCTGTCCAGGTGTTTTTTCAGCATATCTCTCATCAGTTTTTCTGACGGTTCTTTTCCGGTCCAGAGCTTATACTGTTCAATTCCCTGATATAAAAGCATTTCGTATCCTTCTACTGTTAAAGAACTGGCCTCCTGCGCATCTTTTAACATCCTGGTTATCATAGGTCTGTAAACAATATCAAATACAATTTTACCTCCGAGGAAATCTTTTTTTACTATACTATCATTCACCTGAGGATACATACCGACAGATGTAGTATTTATTATAATATTACAGGTCCTATTATAGATATCTTCAAAGGGGCAGAATTTGCTTCCAAGTTCTTCTGCAAGTTTTTCTGCTTTTGAGTCTGTCCTGTTTGCAATAATAATTTCCGCTCCTTCTTCTTTCAGGCCGTAACCTATAGCCCTTGCCGCTCCTCCCGCACCCAGCAGAAGAACTTTTTTTCCTTTAATTTCAGTCTTAAGAGAAAGTGCTTTCAGAGAGCCGGGACAGTCGGTATTATAACCTTTCAGGATACCGTCTTTATTTACAACAGTATTTACTGCACCAATCTTTTTTGCAGTATCTTCCACAGAATCGAGATATTTCATTATATCTATTTTATGAGGAATTGTCACTGCGGCACCGGTAAAATTAAATTTCCTGAAATTCTCCATAAAGAGCGGAAGTTCTTTTTCTTCCGTCTTGAAAGGTACATAAATATAATTCAGATTATTTCTTTTAAAATTTTCATTGTGCATGTATTTGGACAGAGAATTTTCGGCATGACCGCCTGTAACACCGAGAATCTTAGTATTTCTGTTAAGAGAATAAAAATTATATGTTTCTATTAATTCTTCTGCCGTAATCTGCCCTTCTGCAGTTTCTTTACCGGAAGACGGAGAACCATAGGTAAAAGGAGAACCATATACAGGTGAAAGGATACGTGAAATCTGTCCCTTAAGACCCATAGAAAAAGAGACAAGGTTTTCCTTATCTTTTAATAATTCAAAATGAAGGAAATTATCATTTATCGAATTTCCGTAAGTAACTATTTTCACGATATCAGGTTTCAAGGAATTCATCGTGCTGTAAAGTTCTTCTAATTCTCTTAAGGGAGGAGTATGTTTAAAATTATGGGATGAACAGATTATTTTAGTTTTTCCTTTACCTTCTATCAGTTGAGAAATCAGATCACAGCCGCAGGAAAATTCAATATCTATATAATCGACACCGAGTTCTATTGCTTTTATGAAAAGTCTCTGCCTTTCTTCGAGAGAACCTTTAAAGAAACCGCCTTCATCTGATTTTCTGATAGTAAGTATTGAAGGTTTTCTCATGTGGTGAAATATGTCCACAAGATGGCATGCATTAAAATTTTCAATATAATCAGCACGTATTTCAATTAAATCGGCTGTTTCCTCATATTTTTTCACAGGTAAAATGATTTCCTGAATATTATTACCCTGTATTGAAAGACAGATTTTATTTTTCAAAAAAAAAATACATCTCCTGTTTGTATAATAATTATGACTATGTATTTTAACATAAAATCTTATTTTTACAAAATGGTCTGTATATTAATTAAGGAATAACAATTAAATAACTGTCTCAAATATATTAAATTGTTATTCCTTAACTTTTATTGAAATTCCTGCAACTTTTAAATATAATATATTCAGCTTATATGAGAATCGTAACGCGTGACGGTATAAACAGATTCTCATACTTCGTTGTGGCCGAAACGGTTATGCTTATTATACCGATAAACAGAAAAGGAGTAAATATTTATGAATTTCCCGAAAGGCATCAGCTTCCTCGCCGGCAATTGCCGGCCTGCTACGGAAGAAGAAATAAATAATCCCCGCGCCCACACCTTTGCAACCTTCTGGCCTGACGGTGGTCTAAAAAAAGTTCAGTATTATGACGAACATGGAGAATCTGACCCATATCATGTACTTGCTCTGGAATATAATAAAGAAGAAGGCAAATACTGGGATACACTCAGAAGTTATACCGAATATTCGGATGGATGTGCCACAACGAATGTTGACTGCGGAGACGAAACATGCAGTAATACAGAAAATATTTCTTTCGAAAAATTTGTAAAAGAAGGTTTGACTATGTTTGAAATGCCTGTAATCCTTGTACTTCCTCCGGGAAGACAGATAAAATTATAGGTAAAAACAGCATCAAATGGAATATTTTAAAAAAATTCACTTTATTTACTTATTTATATTTTTGTGATATAACTAGAATAGGGGTAAATGGGAAAGTGAGCTGAGAGGGGGTGAGTTACTATGCCCCTTGACGAGCGAATGGAAGAACGAATGGAAGAACGAATGGAAGAGCGAATGGAAGAGCGAATGGAGGAGCGAATGGAAGAGCGAATGGAGGAACGAATGGAAGAAAGGATGGAAATCCTTCATGAAGACCGGCATGGTATTATCATAGAGGACTCCAGACCGGAATAACAATAATGACGACTTCTTTAAAGACAGAGCCAGTGTAAACAACACCGGCTCTTTTACTGACCTGACTATAAGCATACAAGAAAGGTCTTCTTCCCGTCACGCGTCATGCACCAAAACACCTATACCTTTTAATTTCTCCCAGAATTCAGGAAAAGATTTATTCACACAAAAAGGTTTTTTTATTTTTATTCCGGGTATCCTGAGCCCCATCAGAGCAAAACTCATAGCCATCCTGTGATCATCACATGTGTCAATTTCCGCTCCTTTATGATGTCCTCCTTTTATAACCAGACCATCTTCCGTTTCCATTACTGATATACCGGTCTTGCTTAATTCTACTGCAAGGGCTTCCAATCTGTCAGTTTCTTTTATTCTCAAATTGGACACATTTTTTATAACTGTTTCTCCTTCTGCAAAACTTGCTACAACAGCAAGGGTCTGGACAGTATCAGGCATTTTATTCATATCAATTTCAATACCTCTTAAAGGCCTTCCTGTAAGGGAAATATCTCTGTCTTTTCTTGTTACGGAACAGCCCATGGTTTCGAGTACATCTACAAATTTTATATCACCCTGAAGAGAAGAAGGATTTATGTTTTTAACAACTATAGTGCCGCCTGTTATGGCTGCAGAAGCAAAAAAATAAGATGCAGAAGAAGCATCACTTTCAACTGTATATTCCCGTGAAATGTATCTCTGTCCTGATTTTATAAAAAATTCTCTGTATCTGTCATTCTCAACATTAACGCCAAAATTTTTCATAATATCAATCGTAATATCAATATAAGATTTTGACGTAAGTTCACCGGCCACTTTAATCACAGTGTCTGACAGGGCAAAAGGAGCAATCATCATTATGGAAGAAAAATACTGACTCGAAATAGAACCTTTCATTTCACAGCTTCCTCCGTGAAGATTACCTCCTTCTATCTCTACAGGGGGACATCCTGTAAGGGAATGACTCTTCACATGTAACTGTTTTAAACCATTTAATAATTCAATAATCGGTCTTTCTTTCATCCTGCTGTTACCGGTCAGGACAACTCTACCGGGACAGAGAGAAAAAAAACCTGTTAAAAATCTTGTGGCTGTACCGGAATTTCCGAGAAATATTTCCTTATGAGGAACCTGTAATTTTCCATCTGTACCGTAAACAGTAAAAGTATCTTCTTCTTCTATTATGTTAATGCCAGCTTCTCTTAAACCGTGAGCCATATATCTCGAATCATCACAGAGCAGCACATTTCTCAGTACAGTCTTACCTGTCGCAAGAGCAGCTATGAGAAGTGCTCTTGCAGTATAACTTTTTGATCCGGGAATTTCTACGGAACTATCGATATTTTCTACAGGTATTATTTCAATCATATCCAGACCCTAAACACTCCTGTCAAGAGCGAGAGCTATTTTCTTTATCTCTTCCATCAGGACATGAAATTTTTCAAAGGTAAGAGTCTGGTATCCATCGGAAAGAGCATTTTTCGGATCAGGATGAACCTCTACAATAAGCCCGTCTGCACCGGCAGCTACAGCAGCCCTCGACATAGGTATTACCAGTTCATGATCGCCTGTACCATGGCTGGGGTCTACAAACACAGGAAGATGGGTAAGTTTTTTTAGTAATGGTACAGCATTTAAATCAAGAGTAAACCTGGTACTATCTTCAAATGTTCTTATGCCTCTCTCACAGAGGATTACCTGTTCATTTCCTTCGGAAAGAATATATTCGGCACACATGAGTAATTCTTTTATAGTTCCGGAAAAACCTCTTTTTAATAAAACAGGTTTTCTCGTATTTCCTATTGCTTTAAGGAGTTTATAATTTTGAAAATTTCTTGCACCTATCTGAAAGATATCGGCATATTTCTCTATAAGCTCTATTTCATTTGTATCCATAACCTCTGTTATAATCAGGAGACCTGTTTCTTCTTTTGCTCTTTTGAGCAGTTCAAGGCCTTTCTGTCCGAGTCCCTGAAAACTGTAAGGTGATGTCCTTGGTTTAAAAGCCCCTCCCCTTAATATTTTCCCTCCTTCCTCTCTTATTCTCCTGGCTGATACCATGATCTGTGCTTCATTCTCAACAGCACATGGTCCTGCAATAAGTACAATCTCTTTCCCGCCTATCCTGACTCCTTCTATATCTATTACAGTATTTTCTGGATGAAAACTTCTGTTTGCCAGTTTATAAGGCTTCAATATACGAATAACATTATCTACACCGTCAAGTAAAACAAAATCCCTTTCTGTGAATTTCCTTTCATCACCGATAACTCCAATGATAGTAACCTCTACTCCTTTTGACAGATGTGATTTAAATCCCTTTACTTCAACTGTTTTCACAACGTCTTCTATATGTTTTTCCGTTGCATCTTTTTTCATTACTATTATCATAATAAAATCCACCTTTCTTCATAACCTGTAACTCATTACTTATAATGGTTACGTAAAAATTTTTTCCAGTTCTTCTATTTTTATTCTAACAATTTTCGAAGAACCTATCCTTTCTAAAATTACAAAATCAATTGTATCGGAATTACGTTTTTTATCTCTCTTTATAGCATCAAATATAATTTCTTTATTTAATTCAACTTCTACAGGGAGATTAAATTTTCTGAGAAGAGCTTTAAATCTTTCTGCTTCTTTTACCGGTAGTATTCCCATAGACAGAGAAAGATTATTGGCAAAAACCATACCGGCACTTACTGCCTGTCCGTGGGGCATATGTGAAAATTTCTCTATGGCATGTCCGAAGGTATGACCGAAATTCAATTTTTTTCTCTCGAAGAATTCCCTTTCGTCAAAATTGACAATATCGGTTTTTATAGAAATAGATCTCAAAATTACCTCCTGTATTTCAGGTTCTCTGAGAGAAAGAATATTATGTAGATGTTCTTCCATATATTCAAAATAAGATAGATCCTTTATTGCAGCATGCTTTATAATTTCGGCAAAACCACAGAGAAGTTCTACATGAGGAAGAGTTTTAAGGAAATTAATATTACATAAGACAAATTCCGGCTGTTTAAAAAGTCCTATAATATTTTTATATCTTTTAAAATTAACACCGTTTTTTCCTCCTATGGAAGCATCTACCTGGGCAAGTAATGTAGTGGGAATAAATCCAAAGGATATACCGCGCATGTAAGTAGATGCGACAAAACCTGTTATATCACAGACTATTCCTCCTCCTATTCCCATAATAAAAGAAGACCTGTCTGCTTCAAAATAAAGAAGCTTTTCATATATATCCATTGCTGTTTCAACTGTCTTAATCTCCTCCCCTGTACCTATTTCTATAATCTCACCGGGAGGGAAGACATTTTCATAAATAGTTCTTACATTTTCATCTGTCACAATGAATATTTTTTTATTTTTATAAAATTTACTTGCTTCGTCCAGAGAAGTTCCGACTATAATTTCACAGGTACCTGTCTGTCCTGTCACTTTAAATATATGCAAAAGAAATCACCTTTCGTGACGCGTTACGCGTTACGCGTGACGCGAGGATTTATGATTTATCTATTTATAATAATTGCTGTAATAACCATTATAATTATAATGGAAACCAGCCACCAGGGCGTATAAAGACCAATAGAAAGAGTTATGAAAAGTAAAGGAAGAAGTGCAAGAATCATCATAACGAAAATTATGACTGATATAAATTTATCGCCTTTACAAAAATACCACCGGACCAGCATAAAAAGGGTTATACCGATAGATAAAGCCATAGATGCGGCTCCTTTAAGCATATAAAGAAAAAGTGCAGCTATTTTCGGCGACAGTTCTTCATGAGTAATGGACAGATACCTCTCATGGTATGGCATTATTTTCGGAGTAAATAAATAAACAAGACCAAAAATAATGACTCCTGCTGATGTTATATAAAGCATAATAGAAGCAATTTTATTTTTCATAAAAGAAATTTAAAAAGGAATTTTCCTGCAAATTTTTTACATATTTTGACATAAGGTTTAATAAATACTATAGCTTA
>JBEHWP010000344.1:0-6818 GCA_040217665.1 Vulcanimicrobiota bacterium | reverse complement strand
CTGAGCATTATCATTTTCTGCCATGGCAAAATCAATCTGCCTTTTTAAAACTGTAGTGAATTTCTCATCCAGTTCTTCTTTTTTCTCTTCAATAGTATCATATAGAAATTCCGGAGATTTTGTAGCTACAATCTGCCTGAGTGCCTGTATAATATCTACATATTTTCTGTATTCCGTTGCAGATATTCTCTTTGAGCCTCTATCACCGGGGGTGATTCTTGCAGGTTTCCATGAATCATCGGATTTTTTCTTTAATCTTCCCGAATCTGCCCTCAATCGACCGGAATCCACAGGGCCGAATTTTTTCTTTTTTCTAATTTCTTCTTTTTCACTTTCTTCCTGATTTTTTACCGGTCTGATTGTGGTGACGGCAGGCTTTGCCGGCTCAACTGCAACAGTTTTTCTTATGTGGAGATTATCCATAATCTTGTACAGATAGCTCATGGAGTTAATAAGCTCGGAATTCTCTTTTTTAGAAAATATTTCCATTTTTTTGTCCAGATATCGGAAAAAGCCTTCATCAAGCCTGTCTTTATTCTGCTGTATTTCTATAATAAGAGAATTTAGAGAAGCAAATTGAAGAAATTTTTCTGTCAGTTGAAGATATTGCTGTGACAGGAGAAAATCTTCTCCTGAAAGTTTTTGCCCGCATTCTTTACAGAATTTGGCTCCCGGCCTGTTTGACGATATATTACAGAGAGGACAGAGTGTTGACGTTATAAATTCACTACTGGCGTCTGTTCTATGTAGAAAATCACTTTCAATTTCTTTTTTTCCTTTAACAGTCTCTTTTGTCTCCTCTGTCGCTACCGGGAGGGGCTCTATCTCTGTCTCTATTTTTTCACCTGTTTCTTCAATTACTTCAATTACTTCTTCCTTATCTGTTTCTTCAATTACTTCAATTACTTCTTCCTCAATAATATGTTCAAATTCATTATCTATTACTTCTTCCAGTAATTCTTCACTTTTTTCCTGTTCTTCTTTTCCGGTGATTCTTTTAGAGGGAAAAACCAGTTCTTCTTCTTCTTTTATATTGACTGATGATATTTCAATAACTTCTTTATCAGATGTACATGGTGTTATTGTATCGAAGATTTTTTTACTTTTGATTAAATCTACAAATAAGGAATTGGCACTTGAAGAAATAGGATGGCCTCCGTCAAAAGCTTTTCTTATAGAATCTTCAAGCTCTTTCCATGAAGTACCTATTTTATATATATATCCTGTGGCTCCTGCGTTAAAAGATGAAATAAACTTATGTTCATCCAGATAGGCCGAGAACATAATAACTTTCAGGTCAGGACAGAGAGGCATAATCTTCTGTGTTACTTCTATACCGCTTATTTGAGGAAGATTTATGTCCATCAGTATTATATCAGGTTTTTCTTTCAGATTTGAGAATATGTGGAGAGCTTCTTCACCGCTTGAAGCTTCTGCAACAAGTTTTATATCGTTGAAATAACTGGTAATTTCTCTCAGGGAATCCCTCATTGTTTCTTCATCATCAACAACCATAACCTTTATTGTTTTTTTCTCTTCTTTATGAGGTGGTACTATCATTTCCGGATGAGCCATAATAAGTGTATTTGTTTTATACTGGCTTACTATGGAAGAATATTTTTTATTATAAGCTGTAAGTAGATCCTGTTTGAGTTTTTTTGCGCTCTCATACCTTAATTCCGGTTTGAAATTTACAGATTTACTTACTATATTGTCTATGTCTTCCGATATAGGCAGATCAGGCCTTGCTTCACGAAGAGGGCCGAATTCAAAAGCTGTTTCCGGAAGATTACCTGTAAGAAGCTCGTAAAGTGTCACACCGAGAGAATATATGTCACATCTGGCATCAAGTTTCCCGAGATATTGTTCCGGTGCGGCATATCCTTCTGTTCCATATGAAGTATCAAGCGTTTTTTTGGATGTAGCTGCCGATGCAGAGCCGAAATCAACCAGAATAATAGCTCCGTCTGTTTTTCTTATTATCAGATTCGCAGGTTTTATATCACCATGGATGATTGGAGGAAACTGACTATGTAGATATTCCAGGATTCTGCAGATCTGTATGGCCCATTCAATAACCTGTTTTTCAGAAACAGCCCCTTCTTCATCAAGGGTTAACTCTAGATCTTTACCGTCTATATAATCCATAACAAGGTAATAACGTTCATTTTCTATAAAATAATCAGTCACGCACGGAATATTCGGATGTCTCAGATTGGCAAGTAATTCCACTTCTTTTTTAAATAAACTTATACTTGCTTCATACTCAATCTTTGACATTTCTTCAAGTCTTTTCTTAAACAGTTCTTTTATTGCACACACCTTGTTCAGTCTTATGTCATACCCTAAATGAACACTGCCTGTGCCACCTTCCGTAAGGGGAGATATAATTCTATAACGATCTGCAAGTAATTCTGTTTTCGGAGCTTCTTCCTTATCCTGAGGAGTAAGAGGATAACCACATTTTTCACAAAAGGATATCCCTTCCGGATTATCGTGGTAACATTCCACGCATAGCATAATTTATCTCCTTTAAATTTTACTTTTAAAATTATAAACAATATATTTTTAAAAGTCAATTACAGAAAAAAAAGGGCGTGTAAACGCCCTTTTTAATGTTAAATAATATTTAATCCTATTTGATAAGATCTGTGAACTGCCTGACGTAATCCTCCCTGTCCGGCAGAATCACCTGTTATATATATATCATCAACTTCATCTTTGAGAGTCATATAGAGAGAGTAGTCCGGTTCATATAATTCAGTACATATGATAGAATCAAATTTGATTTCTTCCGGTTTATCATGTCCCTTACAATATTCTATAATTGCATGTTTTCCCGATATTCCTGTTATTTTACAATTTTTCTTTATATTTACATTGTATTCGTTGAGTTTCTGCATAAGCATTGCTCTGTTCATAAGATCCATATCTGAAGCAAATTCTTCTTCTTCCCCTGCTATTACCACATGCCCTTTTCTTGAAGCAATAAATTCCGCTAATTCACAGGCGAGGCTGTTACTTCCTATGATGAGCGTATTTTTTCCGGGCTTTTCTTCTTCCAGAAAAACCTTTTTTATATCCAGCAGTGCTTTGCTCTGTTTTAATCCCGGTATATCAGGAATTTTTAATTTAGCTCCTGTTGCCAGTATAAGAACGTCAGGTTTTGCCTTTTTTATATCTTTCACTGTAACTTCTTTCCCTGTTTTTATCTTCACTCCCGATTTTTCTGTCTGCGTAATAAGGTAATTAAGGAAAGCTTCCACCGGTTTTTTCCCCGGTGCAAGGGAAGCATACCGGAAATCTCCTCCCAGTTTCTTTTCTCTGTCGAAGATGGTAACCCTGTGTCCTCTATTAGCTGCTGTAATCGCGGCAGTCATGCCTGCAGGTCCTCCTCCTATTACCCATATGTCTTTAGCTTTCAAAGGTTTCCCGGGACATGGAGAAGCTTCTCTTCCTACGTGAGGATTTATATCACACAGGGCTTTCAGATTTCTTTCTATCTGATCGATACAGCCACAGCAATAGATACAATGTATAATATCTTCAATTTTGCCTTTTCTGGCTTTTTCAGGGAAATCCGGGTCACACAGCAATGGTCTTCCCAGGGCGACTCCGTCTGATTTACCTTCTGCTATTATCCTGTCAGCACTTTCTGCATCAGGAATTTTACCGCATGCAAAAACAGGAACATTTACTATTTCTTTTATTTCTTTTGCCAGATAAACTACATTTTCTACAGGTGATCTCATTGCAAAAAGTCCGTCCCCTGCCATACATGATTCGAAGTTTCCTGCTGTTACAGTCAGATAGGATATACCGGCATTAACAAGATGTTTTGCGAATATTCTGGCCTCTTCAAGTTTAAAACCGTCAGGCATAAGTTCATCTGCAAGAAATTGATAACCTACAGGATAGTTCTTTCCTGTCAATGTTTTTATATTTTCCACTACTTCAAGGGGAAATCTCATTCTGTTTTCCAGACTTCCTCCGTATTCGTCATCTCTTCTGTTGGTTTTTGAAGAAAGGAACTGTGCAAGGAGGTGACCGAAAGCTCCGTGAAGTTCTATCATGTCAAATCCTGCCGTTTTCGCCCTGAGAGCTGCCTGACTGAAGGAACTTATTGTATTGTTTATTTCCATTTTTAACATTGCTCTTGGTTTGATATTTATACCGGATGTGCTTTCAGCAGAGAGTTCCGATGCAGATATCGGTTCGTCTACACTTGCCACTCTTCCGCTGTGCTGAAGCTGAATTACTGCTACAGCTCCGTTATTTTTTATAGCCCCGGCAAGTTTGCTTAATCCGGGAAGAAAACTGTTATTATCTATTCTGAGCTGTGACAGATTGGTTCTTCCTTTTAAATTCACCAGTGTAGCTTCAACTACAACCATAGATGCTCCGCCTCTTGCCCTTCTTGCATAGTATTCAACACATTGATCCGTTACTGTACCATCGATATGGCCGTAACCCATTAACATCGGAGCCATAGTTATTCTATTTTTTAGCCAGTATCCACCTACATTCAGAGGTTGAAATAGAGAGTTAAAATTATTCAAATTCAGCACTCCTTCCATTGTTTCATGACCTGTAACCCGTTACGAATCTATCAGATTAATTATAATTTTATATATTTTTTGAAAAAATCCTGCTTTAAATACAAGAAACTATAAATATCTTTCACTATTTTTTTTTTGCATTTTGAAGGAACAGTAGAATTACATGGAGAATAATCTTTTAAATTAAATTAATGAAAACTCTGAGAAATTTTATTATGGAAGGAGGTGAGAATCAGATGAAAAATAAAGAGATAATGATTTTCACTGTTGCATTTTTTGTTTTATTTATGTCATTAGTTCCTGCTATGGCTACTCAGGTTACTCCATCTTACAGATGGTCTCCTGCCAGACCGGAGCAGGTAATAGAGCAGTTTTTTACTGCCCAGTGTGACAAAGACTGCTGTGCCATTAAGGATCTTATGGTTAAAGATTGTAAAGATCTAACCCTTCCATGTGGCAGACATGTTTCTCTTGTAGGCTGGACAGGTTATACTAAGTCAGAATTTTATATGAAAAGCGTAAAGCTTTTGAGTATAATAAAACTGGATAATTTCTGTGATCCTGATCAGAGGATTGAATGTTACGAAGTAGTAGGAGATTTTGATTTTGATAACTGGGCTCCTTATAAGGACGGCCCCCGTACATTCTACATATATCTCAGCAGAGATGAAAAGGATGTTTGGAAATTATATGCTCCGGAGTCCTTTGAATTTGGCGTAAATACATATATTCACAAAGAAGCTCCGTGGCAGCTATGGTATGATTAATACCATCAAGGAATATATCATGGTTATGTGGAACGACGAAATGTACGATGCATTTTGTCGTTCTATTATATTGAAAGAACTTGAATACAGGTTTTGAAAGGAGGCTTCGGTTAGCCGGAATGTTTGTTTAACTCGGACCGGTACTGAATATAATTATGAATTGTCCAAATCATCCCAGTATACCAGCTATAAGAGTATGTCAGGATTGTGGCGGTCATTTTTGTAATACCTGTGCTCCTCTCAAGCAGGGTAAAACTCTGTGCAGGGATTGCAGAAAAGATCAGATATATATGAAAGAAAGGGATAAACAGAAGATAGGTGAAGGAGGAATCCCGGAAGAACAGGCAGCTAAAGGTAAAGATGTGCAGCAGAACAGAATAGGAAATCTGATAAAGAATGCCCAGGAAAAACAGGCCTATTTAGCATCTGTTAAACTCTGTGCCAATCACAGAGATGTTCAGGCTGTAGCTGCCTGCTGCCGTTGTAAAAAGAATTTATGTGAGAAATGTATAGCTTTTGAACATAAAGATGATCTTATCTGTCAGGAATGCTGGAAAAAAATCCCTCTTTCTCAGAGACTTTCACGTCAATCGAAAGGACACTGGTAATTTAATCATTACCTGTAACAGAGGACAGATATTCGTGACGCGTAACGCGAGGATACTGATTGCCGAGTCGTTTTTCTTGCAGTCCTAAATCGATTGTTATTTTCAGGAGTATTTTATTTATGAAATTTAAAGTTATTGCTGATATACAGGGTAATTTCATAGTACAGGAAATGGAAGAAGATTTTGAGATTACCTGTCCTTTCTGTGAAAATATAGATATTTATCAGGTGGTGGAAGATACGGATCTGTACTGCAGCAAATGCGGAAAATTACTTGTCATAAAAGGTAAAGGAAGGACATGCTTTGATTTTGAGGATGTGACAAAACTAAAAAATATAATAAAACGGGGGACTTCCAGAGAGGATCGACGCAATGCTCTTATATTGCTCGGCCGTGTTCTTGAATGGTGTGAAGATTTAACTCTTGCTGAATTTTTACTCCATTTAAGTTTAATGGATCCTGATAAATGGATAAGAGAAAGAGCGGAACAAATATTAAACCAGCAGAGAGAAGCGGGAACAGCTAAAGTAAAAAGTGAAATAAAAAAACTTAAAACTTCTCAGAACCCTCCTCCTTTACCTGTTTCTAAAAAAGAAAAAAGTGTTATTCAGGAAACAATTGTAGAAGAAATTTCAGATACAGTTAAAATGACTGAGCAAAAAGAAGATGCCAGAAAGGCAAATCTGGTAGATATATTGCTTGAGGTTATAGATGATACACAGGAAATGCCTTCGCCTCAAACAGATATTGTTTCAAATATTGATAATATTGATGAATTGCTTGAAGTGGCAATGGGCAGTATAGAAAGCACAAAGGAAGTTCTTGAAAATACTTTTGACAGCGATAAGATAAAAGAATCTGAAGGGAACATGGAAGTAGAAGAA
>JBEHWP010000343.1:0-6822 GCA_040217665.1 Vulcanimicrobiota bacterium | reverse complement strand
GTTTAAAATTAAGGCTATTATAGGGCGTAATACCTGATAGTCTACAATATACCTATGAAAAAATATTAAAAAAATAAATTTAACTATAAAAATATTATTACATTTGACGATATCAGTAATTAGAATTGCAAGTGATAAATTTTGTAATGTCAGCAGATAAACCTTATATAAAATAAAAAGAAATATCGGAGGTGTACAATGGGAAACTGTGAATGTTTAGAAAGATGCCCTTTTTTCAACAACAAAATGCCAGATAGACCTGCCACAGCAGAATTAATGAAGAAAAAATACTGCCAGGGAGATAATTCGCAATGTGCCCGCTATATAATTTTTAAAAAATTAGGTTCTTCAAAAGTACCTATAGATTTATATCCATCACAGTTAGACAAAGCTAAAATAATACTTAAAGGCGGATAAAATATATCATTGAATTTCTGTAATAAATTGAGATAGTATTTTTTTTACAGGAGTTACGCATTAGAGGTTATGTTCCTCTATCCATTGCGCTTGCTTTTCTAAAGATGTTATCCTATAATAGTGAGTGGTGAGTGAAAAGTAGGGGCGACCCAATGTGTTCGCCCGGTACCGGTGAAAACGCGCATTACGCATTACCCATCATGAAACCACCTGTGACGCGTGACGCGTGACGATTATAAAAGAGGAGTTTTTTCTATGCGTTATTTTCTATTATTTTTTGTATTTATCTTAATATCCGGTTCAATCTCAATGGCAGCCTGTATTGACCCCGGTTCATCCATAGTATGTTCCGGCACAAGAGACGGTGTTATGTACGGTCTGGACAGGAAAAACGGGGGAGTAAAATGGTCATATAAAACAGACGGTTCTCTTGAATACTGCGAACCTGTAGCAGTTGACGGAATTATTTGCTTTGGCTCGGAAGATGGAAATATTTACGGCATAGAAGGTTCTACGGGAAGAGAAGTCTGGAGGGTTAAAACTGACAGGAAAATAAGTTCCGGTGCTGCAGCAGCAAACGGCATGGTTTACATAGGTTCAAGAGACAACCGCCTCTATGCGGTAGAAGCGAAAACAGGGGTTAATAGATGGGCCTATCCGACAGACGGCTCTATAGAAGGTTTCACTCCTGTAATTGCAGACAACGGAAATCTTGTTTTATTCGGTTCAAAAGATCAATATTTTTATGCTATTAATGCAAAAGGTGGGCAGGAAGTCTGGCGTTACAAAGCAGATGACCCTGTATTTCAGACAAAAGCCGTTCTGGGACCTGATATGGTATATTTCTGCTGTAAAAACGGTTTTGTTTACGGACTCGATATTAAAACAGGAAGAGAAATGTGGAGATTCCGCACAGAAAGAGGTATAGACAGAGCTTATCCGGAATATGCCAATGGATTTGTCTATATTGCTTCTGTAGATGACAGATTATATGCCATAAATGCATCGACAGGACTGGAAGCATGGAGCTTTCGTGCCGATACTGCCATAACATCTACACCAGCCTGTTACGGAAACATAGTTTATGTTTCTTCAAGAGACGGACATTTCTATGCCATTAACGGACTGAATGGTGCAAGACTCTGGAGAGCCAGACTTGACTCTGATGTAGTTGATACAAAGCCCACATTTTTTGAAAACAGAGCCTTTTATCAGACCTGTGTATATATAGGAACAATAAAAGATTGTCTTTATGCCTTTGATGCAAAGACAGGGGCCCAGTTATGGAGGTATCGTACAGATGCGTCTGTAGAGAAAACTCATCCCATATTCTACGACGGAATTCTCTATCTGGGATTTTTAGATAAATATTTCTATGCTCTGGAAGCCACTACAGGTGCACAGACCTGGAGGTTCAGAGTTTTTGAAGATTGATTCCACCGAGTAATGTGAGTAGTGATGGATTTTCACTACTCACTACTCACCACTCACTTCTTCTCTTCTTCCGGTGTTATGTCCTTTTCTCCTAATTCTATCAATACTCCTCCACAGGCATCGCATTTCACTTCATAGGGCGGATTGGGTAAAAGGAAATCGGGGCCGAAATGAATTACTGCACCGCATTTACATTCAAATTCTCCTGAAATATGAAAACTGCCCCCTCTTTCTTTTGTCAGTTCTTCCATTTCCTGTAATAATTTCCATTCTCCTTCACGATAGAGATTTGCTGCTTCTTCTGCCAAAAAAATCACCACCTTAAAAAATTTAAAAGAATAACATTGTTTTACGACAGGTAATTTCACTTTTACTGGAAATTTCACGTAATTTCATAAATCTATTAATTGATGAGGGTGCCGGGTGATGGGTTATGGGTTATGGGCTAAGAAGAACCCCAAACCCATAACCCAAAACCTGAAAGATTTAATTTTCATTTATATATAAAATTACCTGTCGTTTTTAAACGCAATCGTTTAAATATTTCCACAGAGGAAATCATTTTTCCTTTATAGTAATATAATTTTATGTTATAATTTTATTTATTACATATGAAAGGCAAACAATCAAAGAAAATGAACAGACGTGATTTTTTAAAATTTTTTTTATGTTCCATTATGGTTTCAAATACAGGGTCTTTCTCATCAGCCAGGACAAAGGGATTAACAGAAGATGAAAAAATATTTCTCGACAAAATCAGTATGGCTGAAAATAAAGATCTCTTCAAAAAACCTCTGAACAATATAATAACAGAAACAGGGAAATCCTTTCTGAAAACCCCTTATGTTCCCGATACTCTTGATAATTCGGGGAATGAAGCGCTTGTTACAAACATTCATGGCCTGGACTGCTGGACTTTTTTTGAGAATACTCTGGCTATATCAAGGGTAATAAAAAAAGGTAAAAAAACCTTCGAAGATTATAAAAAAGAACTGGAATTTATCAGATACAGAAACGGTATGAGAAATGGATATACAAGCCGCCTTCATTATTTTATCGACTGGATTTTTGATAACAGTAAAAAAGGAGTCGTAAAAGATATAAATAAAGACATGGGAGGGATAAAATTAAATAAAAAAATTAATTTTATGACCGGTCACAGAGAAAGTTATGGTCCGTTAAAATCAGATGAAACCTTCAATAAATTGAAAAAAATTGAAAAAGACATAAATTCCAGGGTTCAATATTATATACCGACAGAAATGATACCGAAAATTGAAAATAAACTGAGAGACGGAGATATAATAGGCCTGGGTACTACAATAGAAGGACTCGATGTAACCCATACGGGATATATATATAAAATAAAAAACATATCCCATATGCTGAATGCATCATCTAAAACGGAGGTTGTTGAGATTTCCGATTGCACTCTCTATGATTATCTGATTTCAGTAGAAAAGCCGGGAATAATAGTGTCCAGGGCTTTAGATATTTAATAAAGAGAAAATCATATAAAAAATAGGAGGAAACAATATGTTAAAAAGTCTGTATCTATTAATATTAATTCTCTTTTTAAGCTTCTCATTCGGATGTGTTGCATTAAAAAAGGCAGAACCGACACCTACTCCGGAACCGACTGCGACACCGACTCCACAGGAACCTTCTCTGGAAAAGGTTATTCTTTCAAAAGACAGTAACGGCACGGAAGAAACCACAGAATTCAAAAAAGACGACAGTGAAATATATCTTATCTTTGATGCAAAAAACCTCCCGGAAAATACGGTAATAAAAATCATATGGCTTTCCGTCAGTGGAGAGACAGAAAATAAAATATCGGAATCGTCAATAAAAGCAGGAGGTAATATAAATGCAGGAAGTTTTAATCTTACCAGACCGCCGGAAGGATGGACTTCATCAGGTTGCAGGGCTGATATTTATTTTGATGATAAATTGATGAAATCTGTCATTTTTACTATAGAAATAAAATCAGATACTCCGGAACCGGAGCCGCAGGCAACTCAGGAAATATTTTCAGAAACAACTCCATCAGTTACATCAGCTATAGAACCAATGAATGTGTTTTATTTTAAAACATCTATGACTTACGGAAAAAAAGAATCAAAATTTACCGTATGGATAAATGATAAATACCTTGGAGAATTTAATGAAGATACTGATATGAATATAAGTAATATGCTCCATACAGGAAAAAATACCGTTGCCATAGTTTCTTCTCTCCATAAAAACCTGCTGTCATATATAGATCTATCTATAGGAACTATGTGGAGAGGTAAAGATTTCCCTGTTTTGATACATCAAAGAAAATTATCAGGTGAAGATACCATTCATTATACATTGAATATTCCCGATGTTTCTAAAATAAAAAATCCTCCCCCTGAAGAATATAATCTGAAACTTGATATGACTTACAGTTCACCTAAATCTACCTTTACAGTCTTTATAAATGATTTTCAAATTGGTATATACAGTAAAGACGTTTCTCTGGATGTAACTCCCTTTATAAAAACAGGAAAAAATGAAGTAAAAATTATAAGCGATGTAGAAAAAAATAATTACGGTCTTAAAATGACCCTTGGCTCTCTGAGATGGGGCAAGTGGGCTACAGTAATCAGCCATTCCAGAAATACAGCAGGTTCGGATACTGCTGTATATAAATTAAATATTCCAGATTTCACGAAAATAAACAATCCTGTATTATCTGAAACATATATATTAAAAACAATGATGACATACGGTTCACAGAAAAGTATTTTTGAAGTGTTTATAAACGATATACAGCTGGGTATTTTCAATGATACTACTTCCGTAGATATAACCGGTTATCTGAAACCGGGAAAAAATAATATTAAAGTAAAAAGTAATATTGAAAAAAACCTGATGTCAGACATAACACTTACCACAGGAACCGATAAAAACGGCAAATGGAATACCCTGATAAATCATGCCAGGTCAAAGCAAGGAAATGATACAAAAATATACAGTTTAATAGTTGCAGGAGGAAATGTAGCAGAAGAAGTACATTCAGACCAGTGTACAATGAAAGTGGATATGACATACAGAAAACAGGGATGTTATTTTGCTGTTCATATAAATGATGAATTTGCAGGAAGATTTGATACAAGTACGTCTATAGACATTAACGCTTTTTTAAAGAAAGGTAAAAATAAAGTCACCATAGAGACTGTAGTAAGCAGCAGACTTATATCCGGTATATATATTACTATAGGGGCCTATAGAAACGGGAAATGGGCCACTCTTTTAAGTCATGAAAAAAGAGAAGAAGGAAAATATAAAGACGATTATACTATAGTAGTAAAATAAGAGAGAAATAAAAAAAAGGAGCGGATATTTATTATAAAAAATCTTTTATTTCTTATATTGCTGTTAATATTGCTGGTAACAGGCCTTTTAGGATGTTTATGTAAAGGTACATCTACGATTGAACCAACTCCTTTACAGGAAATAAACATTGAGAAGGTAATACTTACAACAGACAGAAACGGAACTGAAGGGATATCAACCTTTAAAATGAGCGATACTGACATATATCTGTTTTTTCAGGCGGATAAACTGCCGGCAAATACACATATAAGGAGCGAATGGTTTTTTGTAAATGCAGAAGAAGGTAAAGAATATAAAAAAGGTGAATTCAATATAACATCTGACGGAACAATGAGCTCAGGCACCTTTACCTTTACCAGACCTGAAGAAGGATGGCAGGTAGGTGAGTATAAAGTAAAACTTTATTTTAACGGAAAACTTATGAAAAATATCACCTTTACAGTGGAGAACCCTGCTGCTGCAGTAGAAGAACCTGAATATTACGAAGGCGCCGTTGAACCAATGTCTTTATTTTACCTGAAAACCTCTATCCCGGAGCAGGATAAAAAATCTAAACTATCGGTATTTATTAATGATGAAGAAATAGGTGATATGGAAACAGATACACAGATAAACATAAGTTCCCATCTCCATAAAGGCGAGAATTCTGTCACAGTAACCAGTAATATAGAAGAAGAACTTTCTTCTGATATAAAATTAACAATAGAAGCCATATGGAGAAATAAAAAATTTCCTCTTTTAGTGCACAGAAGAAAATATAAAGGAGAGGATACAGTTAAATATAAACTGGATATACCGGACACAGGTAAAATAGAAGGCCCCCTTCTGAAAGAAGAATATAACCTTAAAACAGATATGGGAAACGGGACACCTGAAACAACATTCAATGTTAATATAAACGGTTTTCCCACAGGTTCTTACAGTGACTCTGTAAATCTGGACGTAACTCCTTTTATGAAAAAAGGGGAAAATGAAATAAAGATAACAGGTGAAGTGGATAAAGATCTTTCGGGAAGAGTAACTCTTACGCTGGGTTCTTTAAGATGGGGGAAAATGGCTCCCATACTTACGTGGAGCCGCAAAAAAGCAGGAGTAGCTCTCTCCGTATATAAAATAAATATATCTGAGATAACTGAAAATAAAATACCCCGACATACATATATACTTAAAACAGAAATGGCAGGCGGAAGTGACGGAACAAAATTCGAAATACTGATAAACGATTTCCAGATCGGAATTTTCGGTTCAGACACTACTGTAGATATAACTCATTATCTCAGGGAAGGACTCAATAAAATAAAGATAAAGAACGATATAGAAGAAAATCTTCAGACAGATGTAATTGCAAGTATTACAACAGACAAAAAGGGTCAGTGGAAAACCCTTCTGAAACACACAGCAATAAAAAAGGGATTTTCAGAGAAAGACTATGATCTTATAGTGCCGGGGAAATATGATGTTATTCCTCAATGCACAATGAGAGTAGATATGACAGATAAAAAACCGGATACATATTTTAACATTTATATAAATAACTATATAGTGGGAACCTTTGAGACAAATACATCCATAGATGTTACAGGCTTTATGAAAGAAGGAGCAAAT
>JBEHWP010000342.1:0-6837 GCA_040217665.1 Vulcanimicrobiota bacterium | reverse complement strand
CCTTATTTATTGCTGGGAAAAATATATATAACACAGAAACAATACGGCCTCGCCATTGATAAACTCAGGACTGCCGACGAATTATATCCTGCTTCCATAGAGATTTATTATTACACGGCTATTGCCTACAGAGGAAAAGGTGAATTTATAAAAGCACTGGCAAAATTCGATAAAGCCATAGCTCTGGAAGAAAGATCGGATGATAAAATATGGGGTAAAAAACTTACGGAAGCAAAATTTGATACCTATATAGAATATGGCAGATTATTACAATCCAGAGGAAGGCTGGAAGAAGGAAAAGAGAAATTTGTCAAAGCCATGTATATATATCCGGAAAACCCTTATCCTCATTATTATCTGGTAAGTTTATACATAGATATGGACCGTTTTGACCTTGCCCTGGAAGAAGCTAAAAATACTATGAAACTCAAAACCACCCTCGGGGCAGATGCTTTCTATAAACTTGCAGGAGCATGTAAAGACAGAGCACTCGGTAAAGAAGGGCCGGAAATGTACAGAAATTTTACTAAAAAACTCGGGGATATGATAGAAAAAGAGAGTAATCTGATTATAAGAGAATTACTCAGACAGATAAGAAATTTTTCTGAAAATGAACTGAAGAAAATGGAGAAAGAAAAAAGTCAATAACCTGCTCTGTAATTAGCGATGGTTTCTGGCACAATTCTGTAAAAAATTATGAACGAAAATAATGAAAAGAGAAAGATTTTTCTCACTTCTCTTATACCTATGGCTGTGTCTGTTATAATTTATCTCTGTGTAAAAATACCGTCACATCGATTATCTTTGATAGATATAATATCAATAAATAATCTCTTATACAGTGGATTGCTCTTTCCACCGGAATTATGCATTATTTTTATGTTTCTCTTATGTTTACTCATGTTAATCTTTATGTTTCTCCCTGTAAAAAGCTCTGTAAACTCTGTTTTATATACCCTTCAGATCTGTGGTGCCGGATATTTTTTCATAGAAATATTCTATCAATTCATTCACTTTGCCATTCCTGTGCCACCCGGCTCTACATGGATTTCCCACTGGATTAACAACATAAATATGTATCTCCTTCATCGTTCCCATCAATATATCGGCCTTATATTCATGTTAATAGTATTTTTCCGAACCCCTTCTCAGAGAGAAGGTTCCACACTGTGTGGAGGTAATATAAATTATATATCCGGATTTCTTGACCCCAGAAAACCTGTGCCATGGAAATATATAGCCCTGAAACTGGCAGGTTATTTTTTCATATTCAGTATTATGGCTTTCCTCCTGAGACATAAGAGCGGTCTTGTATTACAGAATCTTTATATGATTGTTCCCCTGTTTCTTGGAGCGCTGAATAATTCATTCATAGAGGAACTTCTGTTCAGAGGCATATTTTTAAGCCGTTTCAAATCAGTTATAGATGAGAAATATGCAAATTACCTTCAGGCACTTTTATTCGGCCTATTTCACTCACAGTTTATCTACCTGTCTATTGCCCTTTCGTCAGGTGACACGAAAGGCTTCTTCATAGGATTACTCATTCAGACCGGCATATTGATTATATATACCTTTATAGGATGGATCTTCGGCAGAGCATCACTTGAGACAAAAGGCATAGGTCTTTCCACTTTTATGCATACATGTATTGTCATGGCTATTTATTTGAGCAAGGGAATTGTTTATTAATAAAAAAGTCTATTTAATCATCTGAAAAACATTCTTCCCTCCTGTGTCAATTATCATAACATTTTCTATTGACAGATCCTGAACCGATTTGCAGAGAGAGTTTACTATAGAAAAAATCTTTTTATCATCAAATTCATAGTTATCAGGTAATTTTACGAGTATGGCAGCTTTCGGCTGTATCTGATATTCTCCGAGAAAATTTTTATCCGAACCTGTAAAATTTACATAAATCTCTTTTACTTCCATCAGACCTGCCAGCTTTGTGGCAAGTTTTTTCTCTGTTTCCGGTGATTTCGAAAAAACAAGATTTGTGGCAAAAGATATTACCGGATCTTCCGATATATTTAAAAGTACATTCTCCACAGTAAGTCCGGGAGCGGAAGATGCAACAAAACTCTTTATGACGCTTTTCTGTTCTTTAGTAAATTTATAACCTGCTTTAGACCTTATATTCACCTCGGCCCCTGTAACAATACCTTCTTCAAGGGTAAAACTTATTCGTGCCATTTTTACTCCGTTAATTTGTGCAAGTTCACTGGCAAGCTTTGACTCCATACTGGTGGCAGCGAGTACAAAACTATGTATACAAAACAATAGTAGAAAAGACAAAATCAATATTTTTTTCATTTTCTGAAAACTCCTTTTAACATTCAGTGACGGGTAAGTTTCACTCTTCACGTCCTTATTACCGCACCAGGTAAATTAGTAACCATTTTATCTGTTACGATAATTAGATTCTATAACCCTTTCTCTATTCCTTCCTGTTAGATAGTAATAAAAACCCTGCCTGTTCTTTAAGTATAAAAACAGGTACTTTATAAAAATCTCGGAATTCCTTTACCTGTAAATCCGCTGTTTCTGCCACGCAGAATACATGATCCTTTGAAACAAAAAATTTAGCCAGTTCTTCCCTTGTAAGCAAATATTCAACCTTGTGATCGGTATAAAATATAAGGCTTGGATGAAGATTAACAAAACTTCCTATTCTGTCTCCTTTTTCAATCTCTTTATTTATAATCAAAGAAAGACTTTTAACAGGCTTCACCTGATTGAAATATTCGCCTGAAGACCATACAAGAAAACTGTAAGAGCAAAAAGTCAGTATGATAAAAGCCATAAAAGTAGTTTTTTTGTGATTTAAAAAAATCATAAGAGAAGGAATTACTATTGCAGAGGCAAGCATGATAAGAGGAGGAACACAGAGATTGCATAATCGTCCGTAATCTTCCGGGAATTTCATTTTTGCATAGAAAATTGCCAGGAATATTAACATACCGAGAGGTAAAGAAAGAAGTGCAGACAGTTTCATATATTTTTTTATAGAATCCTCAGAGAAATATTTATTCCATAGATATCCGGCAATCAATGATAAGGCAGGGAACATAGGCATAATATATCTTATTCTTTTCGGTGCAGAAACGGAAAAAAATATAAATACCGTAAAAACCCATATGAAAATAAAATTTCTTCTTCCCCACCGGTCTTTATCCTTTAACATTAAAATGATACCCGGTAGAAGAAACCCCGACCATGGAAGAGAACCGTATAAAATTGTAATAAAATGGGTAAAGAAATTATGGGACGGAACAACGGCTCCGTCGCCCATGAAATATCTTCTAAAGGTAAGTTTCATAAATACATTTTCTATAAATATATTGCCATGAAGATAATATTCTATAATATGCCAGGGAGCGGCAATCAGGAGAAAAACTCCAATACCTCCCGCAATATGAAGTAAATATTTTCTCATATAAGAGAAAATATTTTTTTTATATTTAATGATAAGGAAAATCCCTGTAATCATACATGGTAAAACAAAACCGACAAGGCCTTTTGTCATGACTGCAAGCCCCAGACAGCCCCAGAAGATATAATTATAGAGCAATTTTCCTGTCTTTGTAAAAACTATAAAGCAATAAAAGCCAAGGGAGATAAAGAGATTGAGAGGTATATCCATAAGAGGCGAACGGGACTGGTAGAAATAGAAGAGACCTGTAGAAAAAATTGCAGAAGAGAGGAGACCTGTTTTACTGTCAAACAGTTCCCGTCCCGTAAGATATACGACATATACGCCTGCCACTGCCATAAGGGAATGCCATATTCTTACGGAAAATTCATTTCTGCCAAATATGAGAAAACATATGGCATTGAGCCAGTAAACAAGAGGCTGTTTATCATGAAATGCTTCAAAATTCAGATGAGGTGTGAGCCAGTCGCCGCTTTCGACCATTTCGCTGGCAGCCTGCGCATATCTTGCTTCATCTTCATCAACAAATACAATGTCTCCTGCTCTCCAGGTGTAAAGAAAAAGGGACATGAGGAGTATCAATAAAACAGAGATCTTTTCACAATATTTATTTTCCTCCAAGCAGTTTCCTCCAGCCGCTTTTTTTCCTGTCATCCATCATTTTTTTATATGCTTCCAGTTCATCATCTTTTTCTGAAAGTTTTTGCTGCAGTTTATTATATTCACTTAATCTTTTATCTATTTCAAGAGTCAGTTCGGCTATGTTATTCTGAAGTTTTCTTATTTCTTTTTCTTTTTTATTCAAATTTTCTTCCAGAATATGGAGGAGTTTATTTTCTTCTTCAAGGTATTTTATCTTCATCATTGCCTGGGCATGTAAAAATTTCACATTATTTAATTCCTGCATTATTTTAGAATCATCTTCTTTTTTTCTTACAGATTTCTCAGACTCTCCCATAATAGACCTGGCTATTTCCTGAAGATTTACCGGCCCTGCAGGAAGTTCGTTGACAGAAATAAAGGCATCTTCTATTTCTCTGGCCACACCTGAAAGAATGTTTATGCTTGAAGAAGGAGTTGAAGGTTTACTTCTATCACCCCTGAAATCTTTAAGGGTACTGCGAACATTAGATAATTTGCTATCGAGCTTTCTTTTTTTATTTTCTCTTTCTGTTATATCAAAAAGAAATTCTCCCGATTTATTGCATTCTACACACATGGTTTTTACTACATTGTATATGACATCATTTTCAGGCAGTTTTTCTCTGAGAAGAATCTGATATTTCCCGCCACAGGGACATCTGTATTTCATTATATAGTTATTCTCAAATTCTTCGCTTTCTGCAGAGATTATAAAATTAAATTGATCTTTCATTGTTTAAAGCTCCAGAGTATAATCGTGACGCGCGGCGGGTGGTTCGTATGGGTATTTCATTTCCAGTATGTTTAATAAAACGCCCCTGCCAGCCACTCGCTTTTCGCCTGTAAAGCCAGATATTCCCACTGTAATTCAGTTAAAACAAATTATCATAAAATGTTAACAAATACAATAATGAAAATCATCCAAAAAAATAGTAGTAAATTATCAAGTTTTCTGTTAAAATATTTTTATGTTTTATATATGTTTAAAATTAACAGTCACTATATATTGTGACTCATCACCCATCACGCATTACGTGTTACGAATGAGAAAGGAGATAATATATGGAAAAAAGATCTTACCCTGTTAAAAATTTCCCTGTAATGCAGCTGGCATCATCCCTTGACACATGGTATCAATCCCTCGGTTTTGAAACACAGATGTTAAAAACCCAGTTCGGAGGGTTAATAATTCAGGCAAGAAAAGAAGGATTTTTAAGGACAGTTGTTGGTATGTCCTCTGCTATAACAGTATCAATCAATCAGCAGGATGCATATTTGCTTATAGAAGTGGGAGGTGCCAACTGGGCTGACAAAGCAGGAGCCGCTGCCATAGGCTATATAGTATTCTGGCCTACACTCATATCAGCCGGTTTCGGCGTATACGAACAGAGTAAACTCATAAAACAGACATGGGATGTTATTCATAGATATATAAGCACCTATACCTCAGGAGGAGTTCCTGTGGATATAACTCCTTCTCCTGTTATTATGCCAGCACCACCACCGTCTTACCAGGCGCCGCCGCCTCCGTCTTACCAGGCGCCGCCGCCTCCGTCCTACCAGGCACCGCCTCCGTCTTCTGTTCCTCCTCCCACTGCAATGATAGATGAAGCTTCCATTATTGCTGCAACAACACTTCTTTCCGAAGGAGAAGCATGGGGACGTCTTGTAGTAGACAGCGGCGCCCACGGAGGCGAAAGTTTCGACCTGAAACTGCCCCTTGTAAGCATTGGCCGTAATCCTGAGTGTAATATTATTCTGAGCAAAGATGAAACAGTATCACGAAACCATGCTTATATTTATCTTAAAGACGGTGAGGTAGTCGTTTCTGACCAGGGAAGCAAACATGGAACATTTATCAATGAACAGCCTGTGACGACTGCATTTATAAGAGATACGTCCGTATTGCAGATAGGTAAAACTATTATGAGATTTTATCTGGTAAAAAAGTGAGCAGTGAGCAGTGAATAGTGAGATAAAACCCGCTCACCAATCACTAAGGATCTGTCAGGAAATAACTACATCATAGTTACAGTTTATATCGTGATGCGTAACGCATAACGCGTGACGCGAGGATACTGATTGGTCTAACAATTTGCCGGAGTTATTTTTTTGCAGTACTAAGAACCTGTCCGAAAAGTCCTTTTGTTCAATCAGAGTCTGTGAAAGATGACTCTCTACTTTTCGGATAGTCTCTAAATACTGCCAGCGATAATTGTTCCACTGGTTTATCAAAACCGACAAATCTCTGCGTGGTGATCTGGAGCAAAAAAAATCATATTACAAGAAAATACAAAATGTTTCTTAATATCTATACTTTTACAGATTTTAAAAACTGTAAAAAAATAATCTATTCAATTTTTAGGTTTCAGGTGCCGGGTGCCGGGTTAGGAAGATTAAACCCTGAAACCCGGAACCCAGAACCTATTTAACTATAAAGTCAGTAAAAACAAGGAAATTATGAAAAAGTGCAAAAGCATGGTAAAAGTATAGGTACTTTTAAATTTTTTAGATAAACTCCTTCTACATAATGTTTATCTAAAGCCTTATTTTACGCCATTAAAAATGAAAATTCCTATACTCTGAACTTAACGCCCTGCGGGCGAGTTGTTTAAAGTTGAGGGTTGAAGGTTGAGAGTTGAAATCAACCATAAACTCTCAACTCTCAACTCTCAACCATATAATAGTTTAACCGGAATAAAAATTCCTATACATTTAAATTATGAAAAAATTGGATAGAATTTATTATAAAGACA
>JBEHWP010000341.1:0-6846 GCA_040217665.1 Vulcanimicrobiota bacterium | reverse complement strand
AGGAACTGTGATACTGCTGTTATTGCATCAGAATTTTCAATGGCATAACTTGTTATAGGTTTGAAAGATGCATTGTTTCCTACCAGTGTTATATCTGTACCGTGAAGTGTTGTTATTACTTTAAGAGGTCGTTCTTTCTTTAAAATATCCCTTGCCAGAATAGCGGCGATGGAATGGGGAATGGCATAATGAACATGCATTATGGAAATATCTTTTTCCTTTACTACTTCCACCATTTTACTTGCCAGTGCCAGTGTATAGGGGAAATATTTCATCAGCGGATACTGATCTACCGTTACTTCATAATAGGATACATTATCATTTATTTCATCAAGTCTGAATGGTAGATCATAACTGATCATTGATACGTCATGGCCGCGTTTCCCCAGTGCTTTTGCAAGTTCTGTAGCTACTACTCCGCTTCCTCCATGGGTGGGATAACAGTTGATCCCTATGTTCATTTTATCATCTCATCTTTCATAGTTAATAAAGGTATATTTTTTGTCCTTCAGAGAGTTCGTCTGGAAGGCTGTAAAATAAATACTATTTCCCGGACAGGCTCTAATAAGATTAATTTTATCATAAATACTGCTGGTTTACAATGAACAGATGATTGACGATGAATGATGAGTGGTTTCACTGTCAACTACATTGAATGCTAAAGTGAATGAAACTTCAATTCTGTAAAATCATCTACTTCCATATGGGCTCTTATAAAGAAAGGTTCACCGTATTTTTTACCTATGAGGGAACCATAGTGTTTGTTCCTGTTTAAAATCTTCCATTGATGTTCTTTAGAAGTAAGTCTTGTTTGAGGATAAGAAGGATCATCCGGTTTGAGCTGTGTTTCATAGGCATAGATTGCCCTTATCTTCTGTTCAAATTGATCTGTAATATCGACTATAAAGGATGGTTTGAATTCAACCCATCCCAGGTAATAAACTATTTTTGTCGTTCTGTGATATTCCTGTCCCGTATCAATTCTTGCCAGTCCTGCAAGAAAGGTGGATTCATAAACCAGCTGTGATGTATTGTAGTGGTCAGGATGTCTGTCTCTGTAATAATGAACCATAATAATATCAGGTTTATATTTTCTGATAACCTTTATTACTTTGAGTTTGTTTTCTTTAGTTGAAGAAATAAATCCGTCTTCAAGGCAGAGATTTTCTCTTGTGTCTATGCCCATAATCTGGCTGGCAGCAGCGCATTCCTTTTCCCTTGTTTCAACAGTTCCTCTTGTCCCGAGTTCACCTCTTACCATATCACAGCATATTACCCTGTGGCCCTGCTGTTTTAATTTTATAAGAGTACCTCCGCAGGTAATTTCTATATCATCAGGATGGGCACCAAAGGCCATAATGGTTTGTTTTTGCGTAATAATTCCTCCTTATATTCGTGATGCGTGATGCGTGATGCGTAATGCGTGATGTGTAATGCATGTTTACCGGTATCTGGCGAACACGGTTCGCCCCTCTTCACTCTTCACCCTTCACTCTTCACTTATAACACAATGTTTAAAATTCATAACATCTTTATTGTTTACCAGCATTTCAATAAAATATTCAATTCCGTAGTAATTTAAAAAATGGGTCACAGGGAAAACCCTTTCCTGGAGTTTTCCCGAAGGCATAAGAGAATTTGCAAGCTCTCTTAATTCTTTTCTGGAATAACCCTGTCTGGACATTACTGCTTTCACGGTTTTATCCTCCAGTTTGTTCAGGGCATTCAGTGCTGTATTCAGAGTCTGTTCATTCGTTTTTACAAGATTCGGCTCTATTTTATTCAGATGACAGGAAAGTTTTTCTATTTCCTTTTTTATTTGTTTCTTTACTTCTCTAAAGAGGGATATTTCCTTTTCAGGTCTGAGTTTTTCATAGAAATCATCAAAGCTTTCTCTGAATATGTTCTCAGGACTTATATTATATTTTTTCATACAATCTCTGTCTTTCAAGGATATAAAGGTATAGCTCTGTCTGGGTATTATTACTGCCTGATCTATGTTAAAATATTCATATATATGTTTAAGCTGTCCCTGATAGCACAGTTCACCGCTTCCTACAATACTGGCTATATTGGGAAGCAGATAGTCTGCTACAGGGGGGCGTAACAATGCATCAGGGGAAAACATGACCGGTTCTGCTTTCTTTGTATAAAGATACGGATTTTTGACTCTGATGCGATTGAAATTTTCATCATAAATAAATAAACCGATATTGTCTATGGCAGCAGTATAGCCGCACCTGAAGAGTTCACTGTTTACTGTATCGAGTAATTTATTCATCTCATTGTAACTTTTAAGAATTTTTGTAAATAACTCTCCTGCCAGAGGTCTCAATAAGTGAGGTTCTATAACGACAAGACCGTATTTCCCGAATAATTTGCTCCAGAATTTTGCTGTCCATGTAGAATATGTTTTATCCTGAGATGGGAGAAGGAGATTTTTTATTGACTCTCTGTGTGGCGAGACAGGAAGATACTGGAAATAAGTTTCTGTAATGTCAGATATTTTCTCTGACATGGGAATATCGTAAACTGATCTTCCCTTATTATGCCAGTTAAATTTTATTTTTCCAATTTCTCCGTCTTTTATAAAATTTACATGATTGATTTCTTCAAAATCATGATCCTCTGAGGCGAGCCAGAAGACAGGAATAAAATAAAAATCAGGAAAATCTTTGTTTAATTTCTCCGAAACATTTATTGCTGTAGCTATCTTGTATGCAGTATAAAGAGGTCCTCCCAGAAAACCTGCCTGCTGACCTGTTATTACAGTAAACACTCTGTCATGTGACAGTTTTTTTGCATTTTCTATTGCCTTTTTCGGGCTGTTCAGGAGTAAGTTATAATCGGTAATAATCTTTGAAATCTCAGATTTTCTGTGACTTTTATGTCCTTTCTGTAATGCTGTCTGAACATCACAGGGCCCGTAAGAAAAAAAATTTGACGCTTCCCCTTTACCTGAAATATAATCCAGAAAAAATCTGTTCTGTCCGGGAAGGATATTATAATCTAAATTGAGTCTCATAAAAAAATATTCACCGTAAATATGTTACTTCCTTCTGATCGGGAATACGATTTTCGTATAAATTAATAGATTTACAAAATTAAGCCCAATTTTCAGTAAAATTGAGACTACCTGTCGAGAAAAAACACTATCATCGAAATTGACCTGTACTTAATAATAAAGTATAATTCATGATATCATTAACATCAGTTTGTAATTCCCTATAAAATCCCTTTATGGTAAAGGATAATCACAGCTAAATTTTCATCTGTGATGGGTGTCATATTATTATAACTCATCAAATACTAATAACAACAAAGGATATTTTTTATGAATGACATTAAAAAATTATTATCTGATTTGAAACATCAGGACGACTCTGTAAGATTAAATGCAGTAAAAGCTCTGGCAACTCGTAAGGAGTCGGAAGTTGTAGACCATCTCATAGAAATGCTTTCGGATTACAACCCTGATATAAGGACAGCTACAGCAATAACCATGAGTAAAATAGGCAATGAAAGAGCAGTACCGTCTCTTATAAAATCTCTTTCCGATACAAATAAAGATACAAGGGTTGCCGTGGCCACGGCTCTGGGGAAAATCGGAGATTTCAGAGCTATTACCCATCTGAGAACGATTCAGAGGCTTGATCTGAATGAAGAAGTAAGGAAGACTGCCATGATTGCTCTTGAAGAAATAGACAGGGCTATTGTGCCGATGTTAAAGGAAATAGGAAAAGAACTCGGCAGTCCTCACCTGGAAGACAGGAAAAGAGCTGTAAAGTTTCTTACTACTATAGGTACAAAGGATTCTGCATCTATTTTAATTAAAGCTATAGGCAATTCAAGTGACGAGATCTGTAAAGATGCTCTTGAAGCACTGGATAAATTAGTTCATCTCGGAGCAGAGCCTTTTCTTAAAGGTCTTAAAGACGAAAACTGGAAAATAAGACTGGCAAGTGTGGAATTTCTGGGAAAGATGAAGAATGAAGAAGTTGTAAATCCTCTTATAGATCTTCTTGAGGAGGAAGAAACTCCTGAAGTAAAAAAAGTCATTGCATCTGTCCTTGGCAGGTTAAAGGCAGAAGATGCTCTTTATAATCTCAGAAATATGATTAATAAAGATGATCTTGAATTAAACAGGATACTGGTAGGAGCTATAGTTGACATAGGAGGCCCTCAGGCAATCGAATTTCTTGTGAGGATATTGATAGAAGAAGACGGGGAAACGGCTCTTATGGCAGAAGAAAGCCTCTGTAAATTCGGCTATAAAACAATACCTGTTTTAATTGAAGATTATACATCTGAAAACGATAAAGGCCGTAATACAATAAAGAAAGTAATCAAACATCTCGGTGCAGACGGAGTCGATTATTTTCTCCAGCTCCTCAGTGATCCGGAGCCTGATAAGAGGAAACTGGCAATAGAATTCCTCGGTGAGCTTGAAGCTAAAAATTCAATAGATGCGCTTACTGAACTGGCGGAAGAAGACAGTGATAAATCTGTAAAAACTGCAGCTTCAAAAGTATTGAATAAACTTAAACGGAAATTTAAAATGGACGGAGGCCCTTCCTTTATACCCAGTGAGAGTTTACTCCAGAGATTTTCGACGTTTTTCTCGGATCAGATAGACAAACTCTCAAAGGTAAAAGGTCCTTCCCTGTCTTCTTTCCTTAAAGGCGATAAATTAAGGTGTACCAACTGCGGCGGTATTATTTCAAGAAAGGCTTCTTCTGTAGAATACAAAGGGCAGAAGCTGGACGTAATGAGATTTGGAAAATGTCCGCTCTGTGAAAAAATACTCTGTAAAAATTGCTGTAATACCATTGTAGTAAGAGGATTGACTTCTGTTAAATGTCCCAACTGCAATGTAGAATTAGATCCCGCGTAAATATTGAAGGATGAGTAGTGAGTTTAATCGCTCACTACTCATTCAACTTCACTTTCTTTCTTCGAATCTTTTCTTTTGCTCTCTGTAAACTTCCGATTTTGGATCAAGCTCTATTGCTTTTTCTATAGTTTCTATGGCTCCGGGGTAATCTTTTTTCCTGTAATATAATTCTGCAAGAGTGTCCAAATAAACAGCATTATCAGGTTCCATATCTATAGCTTTTTGAACCAGCTTCAATCCTTCATCCAGATTAATCTCATTCTGCGCATAAAACCAGGCCACATTGTTGTATGCAGCAGGATTATTGGGATCTACTTCTATGGATTTCTGTAGATGGAGAAAAGCCATATCAAGCTGTCCCTGGCCGAAATAGGTAAGGCCGAGATTGTTGTATATTCTGAAGACATTTACGCGTGATGTATCTTTCCCGTCAAAACAGATCTTAAGGGCTGTGCTCAATTCTTTAATGGCTTTATCATATTCTTTTTTACTGTAATAACATGTTCCCAGATTGCTATAGGCCCAGGCATAATCAGGATCCAGAGAGATTGCTTTCTGTGCATATGTTATTGCGTCATCGATTTTATCCAGCCTGTAATATGCTCTTGAAAGATTGTTATAGGCAGAGACACAGTCTCTGTCAATTAAGAGGGCCCTTTTACAGTGACTTATGCCAATATTATAAAATCTTTTTTCAATATAAATCAGACCAAGGCAGGCTTCTGTATAACTGTCATCCGGTGCAAGAGTCCATGCTTTTTGAAAATATTCCAGAGATTTAGCCGTCTGATTTTTATCCAGATAAATCCAGCCCAGTTCTTCATAGGTCAGGGGAAAATCACTTTTTATTTTTAATAACTGGTTATATATTTTTATGGCATTATCGTAATCCTTTGCCTTTCTGTAAGAACGTCCGAGCGCTAAATATGCTTCGATAAAATCAGGTTTGATTTTTATTAATTCATTGTATTTTACTATAGCTCCGTTAAGATCTGTCCCTTCCAGTTCAATTGCCTGATCATATAGCTTTAAATCAGGTTCTGACTGGGCAAAACAGCATGTAAAAGAAAGTAAGAATAAACAGGATATAAACAGGACTTTTTTAAACATTTTAGACCTCCTTAATTGATAGTTAATTTTATGACGTCATAATAATGGCACGAATATAACCTGTCACAGGTTTCCTCATCGGTTATTATAAAGAAATATGTTCTTTCTTTAAATATTCATCTATTTCTTTATTTATTTCCGTAAGATCTTCGCCATGTTCAAATTTTTCTGCCAGAACACATCCGTAACTTACAAGATTATTTGCTTTATGACATATATGAAGGCCTTTTTCAAGGTGATAACTTTTTTTATTATGGAAAAAATTTTCTATCTCTTCTACTGTTTCCAGAAATTTATGAAACCCCGTTTCCGTAAGATTGGCCGCTCTTTCTAAAATATGACGGTAATTTGCAGCAGCAGGCGCTTCTATCTTTTTTCTTATCCCGGGAAGGGATTTGTAAAGATAATTGTCTGCACCTTTTTCTATGACGGACAGGCAATCTCTTAAATCATCTTCCTGTTTATTCCCATCCAGAATACCTTCGATTACTTCTATGAGTTTCATGAAATTCCCTGTTTTGTAGTTATAGGAGAACTCAAATTTTTTTGCTTTTATAGCGAAAGGATCACCTTTTGAACCGAATTCTTTTATGTCAATTTCCGGAGAGTCATCATCTGCAGGAGGGCATATCAATTTTGCGTTACAGATAATACACATTCTTGTACCGGGCCGATTTTCTTGCCCGCATTTAAAACAGATCATTTCCAGCTGTCCTTTAACACATAAAAATATTCATAAACATTCTATAAAGTTAAATATAATTCCTTCTTTTTAAACCTGTATTCTATGTCAGGTAATATAAATAATGGAATTTTTCTGTATTTACTTGATAGAGCAGTTA
>JBEHWP010000340.1:0-6868 GCA_040217665.1 Vulcanimicrobiota bacterium | reverse complement strand
TGAGAAATCAGGTGTCATATTCAGTGTAAATCCGTCCCATCCTTCTGAAGCTGTTATAGAATCCGTTTATGGTTTTAACCAGGGTCTTGTAGACGGGACAGTAGAACCTCACAGATGGTTTCTTGACAGAAAAAAAGGCCTTATTCTCTCATATAAAAGCACTTCTTCGAGTAAATATATTATATCTTCAGAAAAAGGAGTAATACTTTCAGAACTTCCGGTAGAAAAAATAAATGTTCCTCCCCTTCAGGATGAAGAAGTTATTGAAGTTTTTCATCTTTCCATGGCATGTGAAAAAATATTTTCTTCTCCTCAGGATGTAGAATGGACTTTCAGAGGAAAGAACCTGTATGCTCTCCAATCAAGACCTGTAACAGCAGTTGCAGTTCATACAGATGATAAACGTCCGTGGTATATGAGTCTTAAGAGAAGTTTTGAGCATCTGAAGATTTTAAGAAAAAGAGTGGAAGAAGAACTTCTTCCTGAAATGGACAGGGTGGCAGAAGAATTGTCTCTGACAGATATTCAGAATATGTCAGACAGAGAATTAGAAGAAGAAATAGAAAAAAGAAAAAACATATATAAAAAATGGAAAGATGTCTACTGGAATGAATTCATTCCCCTTGCCCATGGCATGAGGCTATTCGGACAATTTTACAATGATACTGTTAAGCCCGGAGACCCTTACGAATTTATGGATCTCCTCTCAGGGGAAGCACTCATTGCTCTTGAAAGAAATAAATACCTTCAGGAGATTTCCTGTCTTATTACAGAAGATGTTTATGAAAAATATCTTTCCTCCGGCATACTTCCTGAGGATATAACTGAAGTTCTTAATAATTATATGAATAGATTCGGTCAACTTTCAGGGAATGAACTGAATCTCTCTCAGGAAAAGGAAGGACTTGTAAAATTATTATTTCAATTATATAAAAATCCTGTAAAGAAAAATAAGAGAAAAAAAGATGAAAATTTCTTTCTTTCCTTTTTTGAAGGTGAAAAGAAGCATTATGCCATGGAACTTCTTGAACTGGGAAGAGCAAGTTACAGATTGAGAGATAATGACAATATATATCTTGGAAGAATAAAGGTGCAGTTACAGAAAGCAGTGAATGAATATAAATTCAGAGGTTTTTTATATGAAGAAGATTCCAGTAAGGTCAATCATTCTGACTTTGAAAGAGAAAAATCTTTAAAAGCAAGACAACTTCAGGGGCAACCTGCAGGCCAGGGGATTGCAACAGGCACTGCAAGGGTAATAGTCAAACAATCTCAGCTATTTGAATTCAAACAGGGAGAAATACTCGTATGTGATGCAGTTCAGCCAGATATGACGTTCATAGTGCCTCTTGCCTCCGCCATAATTGAAAGAAGAGGTGGCATGCTCATACATGGTGCAATAATAGCCAGGGAATACGGACTTCCATGTATAACAGGTGTGCCTGATGCTACGTCCCTTATTCATACAGGAGATGAAATTACTGCAGACGGTTATCTCGGAATAGTTGTAATTCGTCATGCTGTAAGGTAGAACAGATAAGGATTTCTTACTTTTCTCCTTTCATTGTAGAGTAATCTGTAGAGATTAATCGGATTTTACATAAATATGAAAAAGAACACAGTGACGGCCGGATTTATACATGGACTGATACGGAAAGCCTTACTGATCTTCTCAAAAGAAAAGACAGGATAATAGCAGATTATGAGGAAGGGAAGAGGGAGAAGAAAAATGCGCCGAATAAACCCCTTTCTGAAGCATGTGCAGATATTATGGATGAGGAAGATCTTACCATGCCATGCCTTATGTGTAACTGGTAGATTTTATGCCGGAAGATAATCGATAGTGGCAGATAAAAAATCTTTTGCTCTTTGAATTAACTCGTTTACAGAATTATTATCTAAAAATATATCTACTCCATAATCGCCTTCCAGCCTGCTTTCAAATGCCTCAAGCAAATATCTGTGATATTTTGCTTCTAATTCTCCTGTTTTGGCAAAATATTTGCCGAAAGCTGCCTGAACTCCGGTGTGTTTATGAAATTCATATCCTTTTTCATAAAGTAATGCTTCTGCCAGATAAAACATGGCATAATAAGCTCTGCCTGCAGCAAAATTGTTCTTTTTTGCCTGTAATAATATTTCTGCCGCTTCTATCGCATCCCGGGATTTTTCAATCAGCCTTTGAGTTTTATCTTTCATATTAAAATTGCTTCTTTTTTCAGGTTTTTTAAAAAAGGTGTATCTTCTTTAAGCCAGTCTTCTTTGCGTATTCTTACAGGTGATATGGTTACATCATATTCCAGAGATAGAGATGATATTATAGAGCCTGTTCTTTTAATTTCTTCCCAGTAATCGGAAAAATCTTTTAATATTATGGCTATATCAATATCGGATTCAGGATCTTCATTATTTCTGGCATAAGATCCGTAAAGGTACAATTCATAAAGATTTTCTCTGTAAATTTTTTGCAGAGATTCTTTTAATTTTTTTATAAGACCGGTAATTTCAGGGTTTATAGTTTTTAAAACATTATCTTTATATATTACTTCTATAGTCTGAACCATAAATATACACCTCCGGCTAACCCGCCTGTTCTCTATTTATTATAGTATCATAGTTGTGTTTTAATTGCAATAAAAGAAGGCTGAAGAGGTAAGATGATGATTGAATATGGTAAAATAGTAAGAGACAGAATTCCTGAAATAATAGAAAAGTCAGGTGCAAAATATGATATAGAAATCCTTACGGATGAACAGGCACTCGTCTATCTGGAAAAGAAACTTCAGGAAGAAGCAGATGAATATTATAAAAACAGAAGCGTCGAAGAACTTGCCGATATAATGGAAGTCATAGAGGCAATAGCAGAGAGGAAAGGCTGTAATTTCGGGAGATTGCTTTCATTGAAAGAGGAAAAAAGGAAAAGTTCCAGGTAATAAGAGCATCCAGATTATAAACACTCGTTATAGCTGTTTCTACATCATCAATTCAGGCCAAAAGAGGCCCTACTGTGGTAATTTTACCTGCAGGGGCAGGTGGACTTGATAAAGAGAGTGTAGCTTTATGCCATCAAATTACGACTCTGGATAGAGGAAAATTCACACCTTTAGCTATAGAGGGAGTATTCTGCGGCCTTTATGATAAAAAGGTGAGCAGTGAAGATTGTCTGCACTCTTCACTGCTCACTGCTCACTAAATTAATTACTGAAGAAACTTATGTTACATAAATTTTAAAATATTCTTCTATTGTTGTAAGACCCTGTAAAAGCAAATTCCTTACCTCCTCACCGGGTGTAACCATTCCGCTCTTCAGAGCACAATCTCTGATTTCATCAGGAGAAGCCTCCTTCAGTATTAAAGAACGAATATCATCATTCACAACCATAATCTCGGAAATTCCACATCTGCCTTTATAACCTGTTCCATTACATTTATCACAACCTGTGGCCTGATAGAAAATACTGTTATCACCCGGGGTGAAGCCGAGTTTTTCCAGGATTTCTTTTTCAGGTGTATAAGCTTTTTTGCAATCAGGACAGACCTGCCTTATGAGCCTTCTGGCAATCACACCTTCTAAGACAGATGATATAAGTACAGGATCTATTCCCATAGAAAGGAGATCTCTTACTGCATCAGAGGTGTTATTACCGGGTAAAGAAGTGAGAAGGAGATGTTTAGTCGAAGCCTTAAGAGTAATCTCTGCTGTTTCTTTTTTACATATATCTTCTATCATTATAATCTGATGGTCCTGATTTAAAATATCTTTCAGGGTTTTCTCTATCTCTTCTTCCGGTTCTATAATGTTAATACCAGGTATTTCATAAGGAGGTCGGTCTTCCAGGATACATATATGTTTACCTGTTTCTTTCAACACGTTTAATGCACTGTAGAGGGTTGTTGTTTTCCCGCTCTCAGAAGGGCCTGTAAGGAGTATCATTCCTTTTTCTTTAGAAAGGATTGTCCGGAAAAGTTTTTCTTTTTCATCGGTCATACCTGATTTATCCGGCTCAAGGAGAGAATATGCTTTGTCCAGAATACGGATAACTACCTTTTCACCGTGAGTGGCGGGAAGAGTCCATACCGTAAGGTCATAGTCTACTCCGTCATGGTTTAATTGGATTTTCCCCTGCTGAGGAATATCTGATTCGGAAGTATCCAGACCGGCCATGGTTTTTATACGGGAGAACAAAAGAGATTGAATATGCTTTGGCGGATTCATAACTTCCTTTAAAACCCCGTTTATTCTGTAACGGACAATGAGACCTTTTGCCTGTGGTTCTATGTGAATGTAATCTGCCCTGTCGTTGATGGCCTGAGTAATAATAATATTGGTAACCCTTATTATGGGGGCTTCGTCTACCAGTTCCTTACATTTATCCAGTTCCATATCATCTTCATCTTCAAGTTCAATATCACCGAAATCGGTAAGGGCTATATCCCGGACTGATTCTTCAATTTCTCCCATGCTTGTGTAACCTGAATCGGCAAGGTCTATATCCTGAACTGATTCTTCAACTTCTCCCAGGCTTGTGGAACCTGAATCGAGATATTCTGCAGTGAGGGGAGGTGATGTGTCAAAGCTGTCATAATTTAATCCTTCCGGCAGTATCCCGGGAACTTCAATAGTTATTAAGTCTTTCTCCGGCCGGGAAGACTCACTTTCTTCTTTCTCATCTTCCACTGCAACAAGGGAGGTATACTGGCTCATAAGATGGTATTTCAGACCGATACCTATGATTTCATCTCTTATTTCGGCTCTCTTTTGAGGATATTTCCTCTGTTGATCCATAAGAAGATCAATATGTTTCCTTGCCCATATGGTTTCTATTACAGGGTGGGTTGTGTCTTTTTCCGGAAGTTCCACGGTAAATTCCTGTCTGAAGGTTCCTTCTCTTACCCTGCCTGTAAGGCATCCTTTTACCTGTCCGTAAGAATGAAAACGCCCGAGGAGACATAGAACCTGGCCGAAATATAAATCAGGAACAGGGTCAGGGTAGACATCTGCTATATTTGCTCCTTCCCAGATAAGGGAAATATCTGAGATTATGGGAGAAGACATTTGAATTGCAAAATTATCTACTGATTCTTTAATCTCCTCAGGAGTTTTAATAAAGTGACAGGTTCCCCTGCCGAGTTCTGATATTTTCTTTAAAAAATATCTGTTTACAGCAGGGCCTATGCCGAAGGAAAATATTCTGCAATCTCCCAGACTTTTATTTATTTCTTGAAGACTCTCTTCTTCATTCCAGACTGCTCCGTCTGTGAGAAATACAATCTGCCTTAAATGTCCTTTAAGCGCAGGGAACTGGAAAGCATATTTTAAGGCAGAAAGTATTTCTGTTCCGCCTCTGGCATTAATGTTATTTATGAATTTATCGGCCAGTTTCAGATTTTCATCATTGAATTCCAGGGATCTCTCTGAAAGACATTTTATTTCATGATCAAAGGTAATTACTGAAAAATTATCTCCCGGCCTCAGTGTTCTGAGACAATTTTTAAGGGCCATTCTGGCCTGTACTATGGGACTTCCGCACATGGAACCTGACCGGTCAAGGACAAATATCATTTCCCTTTTTATTATTTCTTCAGGGCCGTAATCCATTTTAGGGGTAAGATGAAGCATAAATGTTCCCCCTCTATTTTCTTCTCTGTAGAAAGAAACTGCTGTTTCTTCCTTTTCACCTTTTGAGGAATATTTCAGGATAAAATCTTTATTCGGGATTTCTCCTTCCCTGGCAAGCTGTATTTCCCGTTCGGTCTTTCCTTTTTCCTGAACATAAAGAAGATGAGATGGGGAAGAGACCTGCCCTAACTCAAAACCTGCATCCAGATTAATAGAAATATTTACTTCTCTTCCGGCACTTTTAGCAGGGTGAATTACAGGATGAGAGGTTTTACCACCGAGGCTTTCAGGAACTCCTTTTTTATCTTCACCGCCATATCTCGGTGTAATGGTCATGGGAAAGACAAATTCGTAATTATTATCTTCATATTTAACTGTTTCATAATACCTGATATTTACCAGTATAACCTGCCCCGGTTCAATATTTGCCACAGATACTGTAAATATATTGGGCCTTTCCTGTTCAAGGAGACCTGCTTTTTTCCCTGTGAGTTTTGCTTTTTCGTAAATTTTCCTTGCTTCCTGTTTTTCTTTTACCACAGACTTTATGACTCTGTCACCTGTTACTATCTCAAATTCGTTTACAGCACTTTCATGGGGCAGGGGAAACATATATATTGCTTCAATATTTTCAGTGAGGTCATTGTAGAATTTCTGGGTTACGTTCACATCTGCAAGCATTCCTATTATATTTGCTTTGACTTCTGTATATTTGAGGGGTAATAAGACATTTTCCATCTTTTTAACAGCCATAGAACCTTCAGTAATTTTCACATCTTTATACCAGGGTTTTTCTTTGATTATTTCACCGGTATCCTCTTCAAAATCCCCGGGGAAGAAATATTTATCTATAGCTTTTATAATACTTTCTTCAGTTGCAATTGCAGGTTCTATTGCATACCATGTACATCTTTGTATTTCATCAAGAGCAAAGGTATTTAAGGGATCCACCATGGCAAGAATCATTTTATTTTTTGTTGTTTTCGTTGTATGAGACAGAATTATTTCAATCTCTTTTTCCGTATAATTTAATTGACTTAAATGGGATTGTAATTTTTCTTCTGCAAGTTCTCTTCCAGGGAGTTTTCTCAGAGGATTGATGTCAATTTCATCTGGAAGTTGCTTTAAGGTTAACTCTGTGATCCGGTGAATTATTTCTGCCGGCTTTATGCTGACAGGTATAACCTTATAGCCGGTATAAACCTTCGGAATCATTCGAAGAACTTCTTCCTCAGGTTCTACTTCATC
>JBEHWP010000339.1:0-6878 GCA_040217665.1 Vulcanimicrobiota bacterium | reverse complement strand
CCATGGACAAAGAACCAAAATCTTTACACATGCCAAACTCTAAAACCATCATTCTGGCAATAGATGAGGCTATTTTCAGATCTTCCGATGCCCCTGTCGAGAGACCTTCTTCTTCACCATAATACAGTATTTCAGATGCTCTTCCTCCCATGGCTTCGCAGATTCTCTGCTCCAGTTCCGGTTTCGTATAAATTACCATGTCTTCATCTGCTTCTCTTTCCATATATCCTCCTTCATAGCCTCTTCCTATAATGGTAACCTGCAGCGGTGCATTCCCTCCCAGCCATGCTATCAGGGCCTGGCCTGCTTCATGACGGGCAATTCTTTTTAATGCAGCCGGAGAAGGCATGGATTTTATTTCTCCCATGCGGATTTTTTCAAAGGATTCTTTCAAGGATTCATCTGTAATAAAGCTTCCATGTTCTGCTGCCATAACGGCACCTTCCTGAATGATACGCTCCAGATCCGAGAGAGTCATTCCGGCCGATTGTTTTGCCATGTTTTCAATTAATTCTCCGGAAATATTGCTGTTTTTACGGTTTTTAAGGGATTTTTCTATATAAAGCAACCTGGCAGTTCTGTCCGGTTTTTCCATTACTATTTCTCTGTCAAATCTTCTTCTCAGAGCAGGATCCAGATTTTTTATCAGATTTGTTGCAGCCAGTAAAATTACAGGCCTGTCGGAAACATTTTTGAAACCATCTATTTCCGTAAGCAGTGCATTTAATGCAGATTCTTCAGCTCTTCCGGCCCCTCCCTGGCTGCCGGCACGTTTTATGCCTATAGAATCTATTTCATCTATAAATACAATGGAAGGAGCGTAACGTCTGGCACGGTCAAAAAGATTTCTTATATTCTGAGGGCCGCTGCCCTGCCATATTGTTATAAAATCTGTTGCCGAAGCTTCGATAAAAGCACAGTCTGACTCACCTGCCAGAGCTTTTGCAAGCATAGTCTTTCCCGTCCCCGGAGAGCCTGTCAGAAGAATTCCTCTGGGAGGTCTTATTCCCAGAGAGCTATATTTCAGGGGATTTTTAAGCCATTTCACTATAAACTGCAGTGCTTCTTTTGCAGAGGTGGCGCCGATTATATCTTCAAATTTTATGTCCGGTCTTTCTACGTCATTTATTAATTCCGATGCATCAGAAGCTTCCATTACACGGACAAGGCGAAAATCCCTCAGTTTTACGGAAAGTTTTTTCTTCTTTTTGTCCATATATGGCACAGTATCAAAGGTAAGAACCTTTTTTTCTCTGACGAGTTCAGATGCTTTTTTCTCCCGGTAAAGACGGATATTTACAGAACTGAGATTTGTTATAAATTGATTTTTCTTTACCTCCCTGTCAGGACAGGCACTGTCTATAAAATCTGTTTCTATTACCCCTCTTGCACCGCCGGAACGGAGACAGGAGAAAAATAATTCCTCATCTACAGATTTTCTCAGTATTTTTCCCGGATCATATCCGGGTGTTATGATTCTGGTTTCTCCTTCTCTGTATTTTTTCTCTTTTTTATGTATAATAGAAATAAGATAGACGGGAATTTGAGGAAACTTGCTGTGAATCTTTCTCAGAATATGTCTTCCATGTTCCAGTGATATTGCAGAAAGAGGGGTGAAATCCTGTCCCTTTATCAGTGTATTTATATGGCCTGTTTCTTCATTATTATTGCTGTTTACCCACAGATCGAGCAACACCATGTTAATATCCTGTGATGACAGTACATCTACTGTTTCTTCTTCTGAACAAACATTGAACCACTCCAGTTCATCTGTCCTGTACATATCGCTTATATCACTGTTTGCCACAAAAAGGATCTTTAATTTTTCAGATGGTTCATAAAGGGACTTTATCTCAGGTTTCATAAGGAACTGATTCTTTTCCGGCTCAAATCTGATAGTATCTATTTCAGTCAGCACATCTTCCAGTTTATGTTTTTCATAGAGACTGCAAAACTTGAAAAGTTCCGTTTTTATAAATTTTTCCGTTTCTGCTTTGAGTCCTCTTGCATCAACGGGATGTCCTTCCCTGAGAACAAGTGACAGAGGAAGAAGCTCATCATGAGAAAATTTCTTATTATATTCTTTTGAAAGAAGTTCTTCCGTGCCGATAATAGCTTCTTCACTGACCTTTTTTAGTTCATTTACACCCAGATAATTGAACATAACAGGATAGCCGCGGGAGAATCGGGAACAGAGGGCGGAAGGGAATACACTGTTTCCTGTGACAGGATTTCTTTCCAGACTTAAAGCACTCAGAACGGTTTTTCTGTGATATGACGAACTGGCTATACTGATACCGGTACGGTTTTGATTTTCATATAGTGATTTGCCTGCATTTGTCGTAAATACTATGACAGTATCGGTAAAACTGACTTCCTCTCCCGTATAATGATCTTCAAGGATTCCTCTGTCTAAAATTCCGTAAAATAGATGAATTGTATTCAAATGGGCTTTTTCTATCTCATCAAAGAGAAGAAAGGCATCGGGATTTTTCTTTACAAAGTCTGTAAGAAGTCCCGGTTTTGCTCCTGCATAGGTTCTTGGAAATCCTGTAAGTTGATTGTGTTGCTGATGGTCGGAATAAAGAGTCATATCAAAGGTTTTAAGAGGACGGGAAAGATGGCCTGCACAGAGTGATGCCATATATGTTTTTCCCACACCGGGAGGACCGGCGAAAATAAAGACTGCTACAGGACTTTTTCTGTCTTTATCACCTGAAACAAGAAAGGCATTGTAAAGCCCTTCTATAAAATCCTGTACAGCATGAGACTGGCCGAATATGTTGGATAAAAGTTCAGCTCTTAAATTCTGTAATTTTCTCACCAGAAGCGGCATGGATGTTACTTTCTGCGCCCTGTCTGCTTCATGTTTTTCCTGTCCTGCTTTAAACCTGTCTACAAACAGTATGTCAGAAATAACCGGTTTATTTTTCTTTATTTCCACCTCTGATTCTTTCAATACCTCGGTAATCATAGGAGAAGGCTCTGTCATGAAAAGTTCCAGTAAATGAATAGATGTATAAATCTCCATGTTTTTACTTTTTACAAGTTCTTCCAGTTTCTCAAAATCTTTTCTTGAATCTTTCGATCTATGAAGAGTTCTTTTGTCTCCGTAAGGATAACCGCCGTAGCCAAGTTTTTTTCTCAATTTTCTCCTTATGGAAGTGCTTGTGTCAGGAACAGTGATACCATATGACATAAGTCTTTCTAAAAGGGATTTCTTTTCTTCCGAAAGAAGCTGTATAAGCTCCGGATACTGGGCAATTATTTCAAACTGGCTTTCTTTCATCTCTGCAAATTTCAGAAGGCCTGTAAAAAAATGTTCTCTTTCTATATGCTCAAAATCTGCTATCAAAGCTTCTTTTGACGCAACAGACCATATTATCTGGATACCTATGCTTGATTTCATAAGTTCGTGAAGGGTGAAGGGTGAAGGGTTAGGGGATATTTACCCTTACCCTTTACCTTTACCTGCTTCTTTTTCACCACCCTGAATCTTTTTAAATAGTGACGCATAACGCGTAACGCGTGACGGGATGATAATCACCATAATTTGCCAGAGTCCATGTCAATTTATAAAACTTTGCCGTCACTTACTTTTCTTTCACCACCCGAAATCCGGTATATAAAGGACCGGCGCTATTGAAAAACTCTTTTTCGTCACTTATATTTCTTGCACTGAGCCCTTTTACGGAACCATCGGAACATAGTTCCGAAACATTGCCGTTTATATCGTAAAGTCTGTCACATGATTCCTCAAAAGTTCCTGCAGGAACTATAAGACCTCCTGCTCCTTCCAGTTTCTTTATATATGCTTCTATTTCTATGGCTTCATCGGGAGATATGGCATAACCTGCCCAGTAATCAAGGGTATTTTCTTCTCCTCCGCAATTTTCTATCCATTTCTCCATTTCATCTGATGCCGGCAGTCTGTATTTACTGCCAGTTTTCTTTGAAAGCCACTGACAGTATTTCTGTGCATCAACCAGTTTAATACCTGATACGGGGTAGTTTTCTGTTCCAGGTTTAAAACCTTTTTCAGACCACCCTGTGAGATTTTTTAGAGAAATATTATCGTCACTTTCTTTTAAGAATTGAGCGAACTGTGCTCTTGTAACTTCAAATCTGCCTGTCTGTAATCCTTCCACTTCCACTGTTTCAGGTATTAATATGCCATCTTTATTTATGCCGAGATTGCCTGATTCATCATAGAGGAAATCTGATTTTTTAAGCTTGATGTCAACAGGAGAGCCTTCTTTAAAGGATCTGTTTTTCTTATCTTCTTTTTTTTCTTTGTATAGATAGGTGTCAAACCAGGCAAGTTCTTCTTCCATTTTTCTCTTTTTATGTGACAGTTGTTTGAGAGAATGTGGTTCGTCAGGGAGCAGAAGAAATTTTACAGGAACTTTCCCCAGTTGTTGAAGTGCTCTGTAATGTTCATAACCCTGTTGTGTGGGAACTGAAGTATCATGTTCTCCGAATATTATAAGAGTGGGAGTAACAACCTTATTCATTTTAAACAGCGGTGATTTGGAAAGATAGTGGTCCAGATGTTCCCAGTACGGGCCTTTCAGATAGAGATTATTGAAAGATACTCCGAAAGCACAGTTTCCGTAATCACTTATCCAGTTTACATCTCCTGCGCCGCAGGATGCAACTTTAAATCTATCAGACTCCACAGTAAGAGCAATTGACAGGAGAGAACCGTTGCTCCATCCCATAGTACCCAGTTTCGCCGGATCTACCATGCCTTTACCTGTGAGATAATCGATACCGGTCAGTATATCAGGCACTTCAAGTTCATAATAATATCCTATAATGGACTCCATAAAAGGAAGGCCGTAATTTGCGCTCCCTGAATAGTTTACGGCAAGGACAAAACTTTCCTTTGCAGCAAGAATATGAGGGTAATAGGCCCAGCTTGTGTCGAAAATATCTCCATCATACCAGGAAGGTCCGCCGTGAATTTGAACCATAAGAGGATATTTCTGCCCCTCTTTATAATTTTTCGGATAATAGAGAATACCTTCTATCTCTCTTCCTCCGTCTGATTTCCATTTGATTATTTCTCTTCTGGCAAGAAACATATCTTTAAAATTTTTATTGAATTCTCCTATGGGAGTAACATGAGTAAATTTATTTCCTTCTATGTCTGCATAATACATTTGAGGAGGAGTGCTCGCCGTAGAATATACAAAAGCTATGGATTTTCCTTTATTGCCAAAATCAAATGTTTCTAGATTGGCAGATTTCTCGTCTTCTATCTGTGTCACTGTCCACTGTAAACCTGTTTTATTCAAAATCACCAGCGGATTTATCACACCTTTTGCAATGGTTGTTGCTACTGAAGTTCCTCCGCAGTCAAGCATTTTTCCTTCTGAAAGACCTGCACCCCATGGAGAATTTAAAGGTATTTCTTTAACAGTATCTGTTTTTATATCATATTCATAAAGAAGGGGCATACCGGGGCCCTGTTTTTCTTCATAACTGGATTTATCTTCCAGCATATAAAGAGTTCCGTCTTCTGCCCAGGCAAAATCATGGGGAGCAAAATAAGGATCTTTGACGATCTGTTCTGTAGTTTTATCCGTTAAATTCAATGGATCTTTAAAGATCTGTTTTGTAGTTTTATCTGTTAAATTCAATAGAAAATATTTTTTAAAATATCTGGCATCAAGGCCGTAAAGAGGACTGTCTATATGGATTGTAACTGCCCATTTCCCGTCAGGCGATAATACAAAATCCTCTATTTGATCACTGTTTTGAGTGAGTCTTTTGATTTTTTTGTCTTCCAGCGAATAGGAGAACAGCCTGTAAGGAACAAATGTTTCTTTATCATCTATGATTTCTCCGTCATCCTGTCTGTCTTCGAGTCTCTCTTCATAATAATAGGTCTTTTCTCTGGATAGAAATATAATCGTTTTACTGTCTTTCCATTTAAAACCATCTATGTCTTTGTCCCATTCGAATAATCTTTCCCCTTCACCTCCTGAAGGTGAAATAGTAAATATCTGAGCTTTATCATCGATTCTATCTGAGATAAAAGCTATTAATTTACCATCATGAGACCATTCCGGGGAATGAGATTTATTTTTACCTCTCGTTAACTGCAAAGGTTCCTTTCCGTCTGTTACCGATGCCATCCAGATATTTGAGACATATCTGTTACTGTCTTCATCGGTACTGTTACATACCCAGAGGAGTTTTTTGCTATCAGGAGAGAGCCTGAGTTGAAAAGGTCTTTCCAGGTTAATTACATCGTCTACCGTCATGGGGGGAAGATCTGTTTTTTGTTTTTCCTCCCCCATAACAGGAAATAAAAACAATATAAACATTAAGAATATATAAAAAATCTTTTTTTTCAATGTGCTGCTCCTTTCCAATTTAAAAGGGCACGGATTACCGTGCCCTTTCTAGACAACACCGGTTAAAAACTTTCTTCTTTTAAAATATTGAGTATATGTTTTGCCCCTTCATCTGCCGGCTCAAGCTTGAGAACCTTCTGAAAACAGCTTGTAGCTTCTCCCCATTCACCTTTTCTGTAATAGGCAATACCGAGATTATAATGAGCTTCAATATGTTCCGGGTCATATTCTGTGGCCTTTTTAAAAGAATTTATCGTATCACTCAGGAAACTGTTATTATCACACATAGAAATACCGATACCATAGTGACTTTCTGCCTCTTTAGGATTATATTCGACTTCTTTCTTCTTTCCTTTTCCCGTACCTCTGGAAGGTTTTGAAGGTTTTTTCGAAGGCTGTCCCTGGCCTGTAAAGAAGTCTTTTAGTTTCTCGATAAAGCCTTTCTGCTGTGTCCCTTTTTTGGCCTGTTTCTTTTTCCTTCTTTCTCTTCTGTATTGAAGATGAAAGGTCATA